>JALGVN010000137.1 GCA_025774645.1 bacterium | reverse complement strand
CTGAGGGAAACTACCGATCCTCTAGGAGTTCCTTGAGGACCCCGACCGCACTGGCCGCGTCTTTCGCGTAGCCGTCGGCTCCCACCGAGTCGGCGAAGCGCTGTGTGACGACGGCTCCCCCGACCACGACCAGAGAGCGAAGTCCCGCGTCCCGGAGGGCCCGGATCACGGCGGGCATCTGCGTGACGGTCGTCGTCATGAGGGCGGAGAGCCCGACGACGTCCGCCTCGTTGGCGCGGGCCGCCTCGACGATGGTGGTCGCGGGGACGTTCTTCCCGAGATCGACGATGCGGTAACCGTGACTCTCGAGCACACTGGCGAGGATGTTCTTCCCGATGTCGTGGACGTCGCCCTCGACGGTCGCGAGGACGATCGTGCCCTTGGCGTCGGCCGCCTCGACCTTCGGGAAGAGCGGCTTGAGCTTCCGGAAGGCCTTCTCCACGGTCTCGGCCGAGAGCAGCATCTGAGGAAGGAAGCACTCCCTCTTCTCGAAACGCCTCCCGACCTCCTCGAGCGCCGGGACCAGTGTCCGGTCGTTGATCGCGAGGGGTTCGAGACCGTCCTCGAGGGCACCGTCGACGAGGCCGTCGATGCCGTGCACGGCGCCGTCCATGACCGCCCTTCGAAGTCGCGCCTCGAAGCTCTCATCGTCCGGAGGCCCCGGCTCGTCGGCCCCACCCTTCCTCTTCTTCCTCCGCTTCATGTTCTCCCGGATGTATGACGCCGAGTCGCGATCCCGCAGTGTCAGCACGGAGGACGCCCTCACGACGCCCATCATCGCATCGTCGAGCGGGTTCATGATCGCTGCGTCGAGGCCGCTCGCCATCGCCATGGCCAGGAAGCTCGTGTTGAGCGTGCTCCTGTCGGGGAGGCCGTGCGAGACGTTCGAAACACCGAGAACGGTCGGGAGCCCGAGCTCGTTCGAGACGGCGGCCACGGCCCGCAGCGTCTCCGGGACGCGCTCCTGCTCCGCGGAGACTGCGAGCGTCAGGCAGTCCATGATGAGGTGGTCGCGCGGGATGCCGTGGCGGTCGGCGGACTCGACGATCCGCCGGAGGACGGCGACGCGCTCTTCGGCCGACGAGCGTATGCCCGACTCGTCGAGTGCGAGGCAGACGACCCCCGCACCGAACCTCGCGGCGAGCGGCAGGACCTCGTCGAGCTTTGCGGGGTCGGCCGTCACCGAGTTCAGAAGAGGCTTGCCGGCGAGCGCCTCGAGGGAAGCCTCGAACGCCGCCGTCGTCACGGAGTCGATCGAGAGCGGAGCACCGAGGGCGTTCTCGAGCGCCTGGACGGCGCGCGGCATCACGGCCGCCTCGTCCACCCCCGGGACCCCGACGTTCACGTCGAGAACGTGCGCCCCCGCATCGACCTGCGCCCGGCCGTCCCTGAGGACGATCTCGGTCTTCCCGTCGAGGATCTCGTTCGTGAGGTCTTCGCGGTTCGTCGGGTTGATCCTCTCCCCCACGACGGCGAACGGGAACTCGCGCCCTATCTCCACGGTGCGGAAACGGCTCGAGAGTCTGAGCGCGCGCGGCACGCGACGCGGGATCGGTCGGGCGCCGGCTAGCGCCGTGACGAGCGTCTCTGTGTGCACGGGCGTCGTCCCGCAGCAGCCGCCGACCATGGCGGCTCCGACCGTGACGAGCTTCTCGACCGACGCCGCGAACTCCGAGGGCCCGAGGTGGAAGACGGTCTTCCCGTCGATCAACTCCGGCAGCCCAGCGTTCGGCTGCGCGAGGATCGGCGCCGACGTCACCTGCGCCATCCTCCCGACCACCTCGAGCATGGCGCCTGGACCAGTAGAGCAGTTCGCACCGACCGCGAACGCTCCCATCGACGTCAGGACGTTCGCCGCGGTCGCGGGATCGGTCCCCGTCGGCGTCACGAAGTTCTCGTCGAACGTCATGGTCACGATGACCGGGAGATCCGTGGCGTCCCGCACGGCGAGGAGCGCGGCTCTGGCCTCCCTCAGGTCGGACATCGTCTCGACGAGGATGAAGTCGACCCCGCCCTCGGCGAGCGCCTCCGCCTGCTCGCGGAAGGTCTCGTAGGCCTCCCGGAACGTGAGATCCCCGAGCGGCTCGACGAGCTTCCCGGTCGGACCGATGTCTCCGGCGACGAGCGCGCGGCCACCGACCGCGTTCCGTACGAGCTTCGCCGCCGCGAGGTTGAGCTCGCGGGCCCGGTCCGCGAGCCCCACCGCCTCGAGCTTGACGCGGCTCCCACCAAACGTGTTCGTCTGGACGACGTGCGCTCCCGCGTCTGCGTAGGCGCGATGGACACCCTCGACGATGTCCGGGCGCTCGACGGTCAGGAGCTCCGGCGCCCCGTGTTCGGGCGCGGCCTCCTGCAGCATCGTGCCGATGGCGCCCTCGAAGACGAGGACGCTCCCGGACAGCCGCTCCCTGAGCGCGTCCCGGGTCATCGTTCTCCGCCCCCTTGCCCGCCGGGCTTCTCTTCGGCCAGTCTGCGCAGGCAGATGGCGAGCGCCTGGCCGCAGGCGACGTCGCGGCCGCAGACGGCCCCGGACAGGGCGTCGACGTCGATCGAGTCGACCGTTCGTCCGCGGACGAGTGCCACGATTGTCGGAGGATGTCCCGTGCAGCCTCGCCGCTCCTCCCGATCGGTGATCTCGAGGTCGCGCACCACGAGGCCGTCGGGACCCTCCTCGAGCGTGAAGATCCAATCCTGCTTGCAGGTGTCGTCGCCTTCGAAGGTAAACGTCCTCGTGATCACGGCTCCACTCCCGCCCACTAGGCGCTGCCGGCGGCCGTTTCTACTGCCCGGTCGGCCCGTCGGATCGGTCCTTCTCCATGAGTTCCTTGATCTTCCGTTCCTCCCACCGCGAGCCCCAGAATCTATTGCTCCCGAACACGGTCGCGCCGTGGATCGCGAGACCGATCCCCCACCCGAAGAGCGGCCAGTAGAACCAGAGATGCTCGGGGGACGTCAGGAGGTTGATCACGACGAGGAAAGCGTTGACCGCGAGGTAGACAATCAGGTGCTGATAGAACTCCCGCAGCTCCTCCACCCGTTTCCTGGCTCTCTCGTATCTTGCCTGTTCGTCCATGCCGCTTCATCCTCTCCGCCCGAACACGTCACGGGCTCACTCGTCCGCGTCGGCCAGCACCTCGAGCTTCACCGTGGTGAGACCCTCGTCGATGAAGTCCAGACTGCGTGCCGCCGCGTAGGAGACGTCGATGACGCGGCCCTGAACGAACGGACCGCGATCGTTGACGCGAACCACGACGCTCCGATCGTTCGCGAGGTTCGTCACGCGCACGCGAGTGCCGAACGCGAGCGTCCGATGTGCGGCGGTGAGTTCGTTCTCGTCGTACGTCTCGCCGCTGGCCGCCGTCCTGCCGTGGAACTCGTGCGCGTAGTAGGACGCGATGCCGGTCTCTTCCGCGACCGAGGTCCAGTCCGGCGACGTGGTCATTCCGGTGCAGCTTGCCGCCGCGAGAGCGGCGACGCACCACAGGAGACCGCGGAAGTACCTGCGTGACGGGGTCACTCCGTGAAGCTCCCATCTCTCGCCGGCGCGTCGTCCGCGGACGCGCGCTCGATCGGGCCTACCGCCGAGGTCGAGCCGGACCCAAAGCCGCACCTAGAGCAGCGTGGTCGACTCGGTGGGTCTGGGTGCCTTCACAACGAGGACCCTGAGGACCCCGTCGCTCTCGTTGTACCAGCAGTGCGGGATCCCGGCCGGGCTCTCGATCAGGACGTCGGCACCGACCTCCTGCTTCTCGTCGCCCACCTCGACAACACCGGTTCCCTCGAGAACGTAGAAGAACACGTCGGTCGGCGTGACGTGCTTCCGGAGCGCCTGCCCCGGCTCGAGCGTGATGTGGACCGCGAGGGCGTTCTCGGCGTCGTGGAGCTTGCGCGCGTCGATCCCGTGCGGGTTCTTCTGCGTGGGGGCAGTCTTCGCGTCGACGATCTTCATGATGCTCTCCTCTGTTCGGCCGCGGTCTGTCCGGCCGCGGTCAGTTGGCGAGTCCCGCTTCGTGGACGAGACGGGGGACGATCTTCTCCCACATGACCGGCATGAGGTGGACCCCGGCGACCCCGTCGATCTCCCTCAGGCGGGCGATCGTCTCGCACGCGATCCTGACACCCTCGTCGGCGGGCTTCTCGGCGCCCGTCATCCGCCCGATGAGCTCGTCGGGGATCATCATGCCCGCCACCTCGTCGCGCATGTACGTGAGCGCCCGCACCGAGCGCGCGGGCAGCACTCCTGCGAGGATCCTCACCCTCTCGTGCAGTCCGAGATCGCGCACGCCCGCCATCCATCGCTCGAACCGGCCGAGGTCGAAGATCGCCTGAGTCTGAATGAAGTCCGCGCCGGCGTCGACCTTCTTCGCGATCCTGACGAGCCTGAGCCCCATGTGCTCGGCGAACGGGTTGGCGGCGCCCCCGAGGAGCACGTCCGGTGGGTCCACGACCTCCTCGCCGTTCATGAACCGCCCCCCCCGCATCCCGCGGGCCGCCTCGATGAGCGTGACGGAGTCCAGGTCGAAGACGGGTCGTGCTTCGGGCTGGTCTCCCATGACCATGTGGTCACCCGTGAGGAGGAGAAGGCTCCTGACTCCGATCGCCGCGGCGCCGAGGATGTCGGCCTGGAGCGCGAGCCTGTTCCGGTCGCGGCACGTCATCTGGACAATGGGGTCGATCCCCTCGTCGAGAAGCACCTTCGCCGTCGCGGTCGACGAGAGACGGACGATGCCCGTCTGGTTGTCGGTCGCGTTGACCGCGTCGACGTGTCCCCTGAAATGTACCGCGGCCTTGACGACGGCGTCTGGCGACGCGCCGAGCGGCGGTCCGATCTCCGCGGTCACGACGAACCGTCCCGACTCGAGCGCTTCCCGAAGGGTCCTCATCTGATCTCCCGCCCCGCGCGCTCCGCCACCTTGCGGTCCCGCTCGCTCACGTTGCGGGAGACGCCGAGGTGCGGCCGCTCGATCCTGCCCCGGACGAGATTCAGCCAAGCCGCCGTCCGCTCGAGATCCCACTGGTGCGCGGGCGTGATCTGCGCCAGGAACGCGAGGCGCCCGAGCGCCCGGGCGCGGCTGTAGATGGCGTTCCAGATGCAGCGGCGCTCCGGGTAGACCTCGCAGAACCCGCCGGGCCGCGTCCCGCCGCACGCGCCGTTCCGAAGCCGCTTCGGGCAGCGCTGCGAGCAGACGAAAGCGGTGCGGCTGAGAACACACTCGCCGCACCGCTGACACTTGAACAGGGGGACCTTAATGACGTTCTCAAGAACGAGGATGAACGACGACGCGCGTCTCCCCAGAGACGGCCGTGCTCGGAGGAAGTCGTCCAGCCGTTGGCTGGATCTGGTGGAGGCGTGTTCGGTCATCGACCTCGGCCGGGAGCTCCCCAGACACGCGCGGGCTTACTCCCCCGCGTCGATGCCGAGCTTCTCGAGCTCCTCCTTCGACATCGTGTAGCAGTGCTCGGGCCGCGGGAAGTCGCGGGACTTCACGTCCTCGATGTACTGCCTGAACGCCTTCTCGAGAATCTCGGTCAGGTCGCAGTACTTGCGTACGAACTTCGGACGGAACGCGGCGAAATAGCCGATGATGTCGTGCACGATCACGAGCTGGCCGTCGGCGTCGGGACCGGCCCCGAGGCTCAGCACGAGACAGTCGACGGCTTCGTGGATGAGCGTCATCGCCTCGGGGGGCACGCACTCGACGAGCATCCCCCAGACGCCGGCATCCTCGAGCGCCTTCGCGTCGTCGACGAGCGCCTTCGCCGCGGCGGCAGTCTTGCCCTGCACGCGATACCCACCGAGCGCGGGCGCCGACTGCGGCGTGAGACCGATGTGGCCCATCACCGGCAGGCCCGCCTTCACCATCGCAGCGACCGTGTCCGCCACCCTCGCGCCGCCCTCCAGCTTGATCGCGTCGCAGCCGATCGCCATGAACTTGCCGGCGTTCTCGATCGCCTTCTCGTGCGACATCTCGTAGGTCATGTAGGGCATGTCGCCCACGACGAACATGTACTTCCGTCCACGGAGAACGGCCTCGGTCAGCATGAGCTGAGCGTCGAGCGTCTGCGGCATCGTCGTCGGGTGGCCGAGCACCGTCATCGCGCCGGAGTCCCCCACCAGGACCATGTCGACTCCCGTGGAGTCCATGATCTGCGCCATCGGGTAGTCGTAGCAGGTGAGCCACGCGATCGGCTCCTTCTGACGCTTCATCCTCCGGAGCGTACCCAGAGTCACCTTCTTGCGCTTCTTCTCGTCGGGCATGGCCCCTCCTTCTTCGTGTCGGAATCCGTGTCGGTGGCGATGTCGGCGACAACGTGGGCGGCAGCGGGCGCTTTCGCTCTACGGCTTCGGAATCGCGAGGCCCTCGGCGCCGATGTCGGAGATCTTCGCCTCCGGGAAGTTCTCCTGGATGATCTCGTGGATGATCTGCGCGTACTTGACCTTCTCGCGCGCCCACCCGGCGAGGAGGTCGGGACTGACCCACGGCTTGTAGAGCGCGGCACCCGTGGCTGCGCACGCGGGGCCCGGCTCGATCTTGAAGTAGACGGGCGCGAGCGTCCGGGCGATCTCGGGCGCGTCGTAGAACCTCGTGAACCCTCCGAACGACTCGGTGAGGAGGATGTGCATGTCGATCGGGATGTCGACGACCTGCCGGATCGTCGCGTACTGCTCGACGGTGAGGTCGGCGACCGGGTTGAACGTGCCGGCTCCGAGCA
>JALGVN010000136.1 GCA_025774645.1 bacterium | reverse complement strand
TTCGGTAACTGCAAGCGAGATCGCCGCGAACGCCGTCGGCTACAGCGAGCTGGCCGACCCGATCGTCATCGGTTCGGCGACCTGGGACTTCGATCTTACGACAGGCAGCCTCGACGTGACGCGTACCGGGTCGGGCTATCCGACGTGCTACATGCGCAACACACACACGACGACCACCGACAACGACGTCCTGTGGGTGAACGGTGGTACGTCCAGCTCGGGCTCGAGTACCTACAACTTCTACTCGACCACCTACAAGGGCAGGGCCGGGTACTTCCTCAAGTACACCGACGATAACCGGTACTGCGTCTACATCAGCGCTGCCAGCAGTACGTCCGAGGGTCTGTACGTGTACGGCACGAGCGCGAGAACCGGACTCGAATATCATTCGATCGAGACCTCGAGGGGTTGGGAGCCCGTGTTCTCCGTCGAGTCGGTGGACCCGGAGATCTACATGTCGGGGAGTGCCCGTCTCGTCGATGGCAGAGCCAGCATCTCGTTCGACCGGATGTTCACGGAGGCGACCTCCCGGAGCGGCGATATTCGGATAACCGTGACTCCCAGCGGCGGGTGGAGCGCGCTCTACATCGAATCCCGGAGCGACTCCGGGTTCGAGGTTCGCTCCGCGAGCGGCGATCAGAACATCGAGTTCGACTGGATGGCCTGTGGGCTCAGCAAGGACCACGCCGTGCGGGAGAACCTGACGATCGTCGATCCGGTGGAGGAGCAGCGGCTCAGGGAGGAGAAGGAACGGACGGCGCAGCGGTAGCAGCGGAAAACTGAGCGTCGGTACACGAGACGCGATCGACCCACACGAGTGAGTGGTCTCGTCAGGGGGCGGCTCGATCCGCAGATCGCGGAAACAGAAGAGCGGCGGCCCATATGGGCCGCCGCTCTTCGATTCAACGGAGGCGCCGTGTCGTCTACACTTCCCCACCCCTCCACGCGATCAGGGTCTCGATCTCCTTCGCCATCCGCTCCTCGTCGCCGGGCGCGAACCCGAGGTGCCGGTAGATGATCCGACCCTCGTGGTCGATGACGACCGTGACCGGGATACCGCTCACCTTGTACGCGTCGAAGACCTCACGATCTTCGTCGCTCAGAACGATGTGGCGAACGTTGTTCTCGTCGAGGAACTCGCCCGCCGCAGGCCCGAGGGTTCCTGAGTTGATCGAGACGACCTTGAAGCCCATCTCCTCGTACTTCTCGTAGAGTTCCACCAGGCGCGGCAACTCCGCGCGGCAGGGTCCTCACGTGAAGCCCCAGAAGGCCAGAATCACGACGTCGCCCTTGAGGTCCGAGAGCGCGACCGTCTCTCCGCCGCGACTCGGGAGCGAGAACGCGGGCGCCACGGTGACACCATCGTAGCGCTTCTCGGCGATCAGCCCGTCGAGCGCGGCGGCGCTGCCGTCCCGCGCCGTGAGCATGTCGACCAGAATGCCGCGGGCGGGGTCGTCGGCGTCGACCGACCTCGCGACGAGCATCGTGAGGAAGTCGATCGCGCGGTCCTCCATCCCACCGGCCCGGTAGACCTGGACAAGGTGGTCGACCGTGACGTTCCCGGACGCCGGCGTCTCCTGCATGAGCGCGAGCGCCTTCTCGAGATGGGCGACAGCCTTCTCGTTGTTGCCGGCCTTGAACTGCGCCCATCCGGCGGTGTCGAGCGCCTGCGTGGAGTCGAACGCCGAGGAAGCGAGTTCGACGGACCGCTCCGCCATGCGGGCGGCCGTGTCGAACTCTATCTCCCTCTGCGTCATGTCGTATGCGATGTTGTTCAGGACCTGCCACCCCGTGAAGCCCTTCGAGGCGGCCAGCGCGTGGACCGCGTCGATGGCGACGTCCGGCTCGTCCTCGATCGCCAGCCTGTAGATGTTCGCCTGGAGGACACCCTTTACGAGGTGGTCGTCGGTCTCCACAATGCGTGACTTCGCCACCTCGACCGCGGCGTCGAGTCCGTCGCTCTCAGCGACCTCGCCCAGGAGCGCGCCGTATGCCGTGTCGAGCAACGACGGCCACATCTCGGCGTCTTCGGTTCCCTCTTCGGCACGGTCGTGGCCCGCCAGGGCGACGTCGACCGTGAGCTCCTTGTCGGTGAGCTCGCTTGCCGAATGGAACCACGTGATCCAGATGTGGGGCATCTGGACGGCCTCATCGTCGGCCAGAAGATCGCGCGCGATCTCCTCCGCACGCGCGACGTGCTCTGGGTCGTCGGTGTCCACGAGGGCGCGGTCGTACATCGACACGATGTAGCCGTGGCGTTCCGGAATCGCCGGGGCCGCGTAGAGCTTCTCCCAGACCTCGAAGGCGGCGTCCTGTCCTCCCGCTTCCTCGGCCGCTCCGACGGCCGTGTCGAGCGCCCGACCGAGGACATCGCCGGCCTCCTCGGGGGCCTCGGCGTTCGAGGTGACGAAGGCCAGGGCCTCCTCGGACCGCTGAGCCGCGTCCTCGATCGCCAGGATTCTCTCAAGCTCGTGCTCCAGGGCGGTGAGACGTTGCTCGGAACAGCCCCACAGCGCGCCGAGAGCGGCGACGGCCACAACGGCGAGCGTGAGCGCTCGCTTCATTGGAACCTCCCCTGAATGTGAACCTCATCTGATTCGAGAGTAATCCTACACGAGTTTGAAATTGACTTCCACCCATACCTTCGGTACGCTATCTTCTGTGGTGACAGGGAGATGCGGATGATGCGGGTTGAGAGTCACCCTTGGGCGGTCTCCGTCCAGGAGGCCTTTCATATACAGGAGGAGCTCAGGGAGCGACTGGTATTGGAGGACGTTCCGGATCCTCCGAAGACGATCGCGGGAGTCGACGTTTCCTTCTCGCGCGGACAGGATCTGGTCCACGCGGCGATCGTTGTCCTCGACTCGGAGTCTCTCGAGCTCATCGAGACTGTATCGGCCACGCAGCAACCGGTCTTCCCTTACATTCCCGGCCTTCTCTCGTTCCGCGAGGGGCCGGTCGTTCTCGAGGCCTACGAGAAGCTCGGCGGCGCGCCCGACCTCGTCATGTTCGACGGTCAGGGAATCGCGCATCCGAGAGGTCTCGGCCTCGCGTCGCACATCGGCGTCCTCATCGACAGGCCGGCGATCGGGTGCGCGAAGTCGAGACTCATAGGTGAGTTCAAGGAGCCGAAGCAGAAGCGCGGCTCGATGAGGACCCTGAGCATTCAGCGGAAGAAGGTGGGCGTCGTCCTCCGCACCAAGGACCAGACGAAGCCGCTCTTCGTCTCGCCCGGCCACAGGATCACGATCGAGACTGCGGCCGAACGGGTGCTCGGAGCGGGAAGAGGATACCGGCTGCCCGAACCGACGCGACGTGCGCACCACGAGGCGGCACGCGTCAAGCGGGAGCGGGGCGGGTAAGCACGGTGAGAGAGCAGGAGATGTTCGCGAGGTTGCTGTAGGGCGTAGGCACAGACGAGGAGAGCACGGGTGGAGCTAGGCGATATAGGGACGGGAGGTGTTGAGATGCCGAATGCGTTTCCGGCTTGCCGCATGTGTGAGAAGGGAGTCCTGATTCCCCTATCGGACTACGGGCGTGACGGGGCGGCCATCACCTACAAGGCGTGGGTTTGCTCCAACCCGAACTGCGGTTACCACTTGAGGATCGACAACGGCGAAATCAGCCGTGGCACCAGAGTGAATGAGACCGCCAAGTAGGAACCGAACTCTCCGATCGTGGGCGGGGTACCACCTTAACAACGAGACCAGCGGTTTCGCCCGTGTTCACACCTCGTCGTCAAAGGACGGCCGATGCTCCGAGCAGTCATCTTCGACCTGGACAACACCCTCACCGACTTCATGCGGATGAAGAGGGTGTCGATCAAGGCCGCCATCGAGGAGATGATCGACGCCGGTCTCCCGATGTCCGCCGAAGAAGCCACCACCAAGCTCTTCGAGATCTATGACCGGGAGGGGATCGAGGACCAGCGCGTCTTCGACAAGTTCCTGGAGGAAGAGCTGGGGGAGATCGACCCGAAGATTCACACGGCCGCGGTGCTTGGCTATCGGCGCGGCCGCGAGTACACGCTCGTTCTGTACCCGCACGTCAAAAAGACGCTTCTCAACCTCGCACGCCGAGGACTCAAGCTCGTCATTCTCTCCGACGCGCCACGGTACCAGGCGTGGTCCCGCCTCTGCTATCTCGGGCTCCAGCACTTCTTCGATCACGTCATCACGTTCGAGGACACGCGCGTGCGGAAGCCCGACCCGGCGCCATTCACGAAGGCGATCGACCTCCTCGAGATGAAGCCCGACGAAGTGATCATGGTCGGCGACTGGCCCGAGCGCGACATGGCGGGCGGGTCCGGCGTCGGGATCAAGACGGTCTACGCGAAGTACGGAGACACGTCCGGAGCGACGGTCTCGGGCGGCGACTTCGAGATAGACGACATCTCGCAGCTCATTCCCATCGTGGAGAAGCTGATGGAGGGGGCGGAGTAGGGCGGAGGGGGCATGATCCGAGCCATCGGCACCGACGTCGTCGACCTCGACCACTTCGAGCACGTAATCTCCCACTCACGTCCGGGGTTCCTCGGCCGGCTCTTCACCGACGGAGAGATTGCGTACTGCGAGAAGTTCAAGGAGAACATGGCCTCCTACGCTGCCATCTTCGCGGCGAAGGAGGCATTCCTGAAGGCGCTCCGGACGGGCCTGGCGCCCGGGATGACCTGGCGTGATGTCGAGGTCGTCCACCAGCGGAGCGGCGCTCCGACCATCGTGGCGCGGAGACGGTGCGCGGAACTCCTGGGCGGAGGCAGCGCCCACGTCACACTGTCCCACTCGAACAGGACCGCGCACGCGGTCGTCGTCATCGAGGACCAAGAATGAAACTCGTTACCTCCGGGAGCATGCGGGCGATAGACAACCAGTGCATCGAGGTGCTCGGCATCCCCGGGCTCAAGCTCATGGAGAACGCCGGCGTCGGAACCGTCCGGTTCATGGAACACGAACTCGGCGCTCTCGCGGAGAAGAAGTTCACCGTCGTCTGCGGGAAGGGGAACAACGGCGGCGACGGGTTCGTCATCGCGCGTGAGCTCATCGCTCGAGGCGCGAGCGTGGGGGTCTACCTCGTCGGACACGCGGCGGACGTGTCGGGCGACGCCCGGACGAATCTGGAGCGCCTCGGCCCGGACAAGGTGGTCGAGCTCTCCGACGGGAAGTCGATAGGCCAGTTCCTCGAGACGATGACGAAGAGCGACTCGGTCGTCGACGCCGTGTTCGGAACGGGTTTCAAGGGCGTCCCGCGAGGTCTCTCCGGAACTGTCATCGGGCAGATGAACGTCTGCGGTCGACCGGTGCTCGCCGTCGACGTGCCCTCAGGGTTGAACGCTACGACAGGCGTCGCGGAGGGGGAGTGCGTTCGGGCAGCCTGGACGTGCACGATGGGACTTCCGAAGCGCGGCTTCTATCTCTACCCGGGAAGGAACTACCTGGGGAAGCTCCACGTGGTCGACATCGGCGTCCCCGCGAAGGCGATCGAGGAGGTGGGCGTCCACGACAACGTGCTCACGGCGGCGGAGGCGGCAGCGCTCCTGCCCGATCGACCAGGCGACGCTCACAAGGGCACATTCGGCAAGGTCGTCATCGTAGCGGGGTCGGTAGGATACACGGGAGCGGCCGCGCTCGCGTCTATGTCGGCGGCGAGGAGCGGCGCGGGGCTCGTCTTCCTCGGGACTCCCGCCGGCCTCAACGACGTGATGGAGACGAAGCTCACGGAGGTGATCACGAAACCGCTGCCCGAGACCGAGGGGCGGGCCGTCTCGAGGGAAGCGCTCGAACAGGTTCTGGACCTGATCCGGGACGCCGACGCGCTCGCGATCGGCCCCGGCCTCTCGCAGGACCCGTCGGCGCAGGCTCTCGTCCAGGCGGTGGTTGAGGAGGTCACGATCCCGTGCGTGGTCGACGCCGACGGCGTGAACGCGCTCTCACCCCAGCGCATCGCCGGACGGCGGGGGCGCGGCCCGATGGTGCTCACGCCGCACCCGGGGGAGATGTCCCGGTTGACGGGGCACCCGACCGCGGAGATCCTCGCGCGCCGCTACGAGATCGCCAGGGAGGTCGCCCGGCAGACCGACACGACCGTCGTGCTCAAGGGCGCCGGGAGTCTGATCGTCGATCCCGGAGGAGAGCTCTTCCTGAACCCGACCGGGAACTCCGGGCTCGCGTCCGGGGGGAGCGGCGACGTGCTGACCGGCGTCATCGCGGCGCTCCTCGGTCAGGGTCTCTCCACGACCGACGCTGCCGCACTCGGCGCGTACGTGCACGGGCTTGCCGGGGACATCGCCGCCGCCGAGAAGGGCGAGATCGGGATGATCGCGGGCGACGTGATGGAGGCGCTGCCGGAGGCGTTTCTCCAAATCGCCGGCGATGCGTAGTGTCTCGCGGCGCATCGCCGCGCTGCGTGGCGCCGGGGGACCGAGTGGGCGATGGCAGTGAGGCGATGCCAACGAACCGATGAGAACGAGGCGGCGGGACGGCAGGTGCGGGTCCCGCCTTCTGCTGGAGCCGAAACGATGAAGTGAACGATCGAAAGCCACCAACTGAAGACCGCGGAACCCAACGGGCAGCGGAGGGAAGATGCCGAAGTCACTTCTGAACGACGCCGAGCGACTCTCTGGGAAGCTCTCGAAGATCCGCAGACAGATCCACATGAACCCCGAGACGGCGTACGAGGAGAAGCAGACCGCGAAGCTCGTTGCCGAGACGCTCAGAGGGCTGGGCCTTCAGGTCAAGACGGGCGTCGCAAAGACGGGCGTCGTCGGCCTCCTGAAGGGCGGCCGCGGTGGGAAGACCGTCGCGATGCGCGCCGACATGGACGCGCT
>JALGVN010000135.1 GCA_025774645.1 bacterium | reverse complement strand
AGCGCGATCGGCACGACGTCGCCCAGGATCGTGTCGAAGATGCCATCCTGAACCGGAACGGCTTTCGCCTCGGTCCAGAGGGCGGCGCCACCGACCGCGACGTTGTAGATCCTGAAGGTCAGGTTGTAGTTCCCGTCGGGGACGGGGACGCCGCCGCCGTCCAGGAGCACGCCCTGGTAGGTCATCGTCTCGGGTACGGCCGCCGGACCCGGCTGCCACGCGAACAGAAGCACCAGCAGTACTGATGCCGTGAGGAGCTGTCTCATCTCGACCTCCATGGACTCGATTCCGCCCTCACCCTCGCGCCGGGAGATGGCGCGGACACCAGCGACGCGCTGGTCGCATGGGTGAAGAGCGTATCTATGGTGCCGGCCGACCGTGCGGGAGAAGCGGGGTCCCCCGTGACCCTCGATCGACCTACTTCAGGAGCACGAGCTTCCGTGTCTCCACGAATCCACCTGCCACCATCCGCGCGAAGTAGACGCCGCTCGGAAGGTCGCCTGCGTCGAAGACCGTCCTGTGAAGCCCCGGATCGAGCTCGCGCTCGACCAGCGTCGCGACCTCACGACCCGCGACGTCGTAGACCTTGAGTTCTACGCGCGAGCGCTCGATGATGGCGAACTCGAGCGTCGTCAGCGGGTTGAACGGGTTCGGTCGGTTCTGCCCGAGCCAGTCGCGGGTCGGGAGCACATCGCCCTCCTGGACCCCGGTCAGGACCCAGCCAGGCCGGTACCAGAACCCGATCTCGTTTGTGTTCGAAGGACCGCTCACGATGCCGATCGCCGCCTGCCCGACCGTCCCCCTCACGACGTTGCCAGGTCCTGATGTCGCCACGGCGCCGCTCCCGACGACGCTGTAGGGCATCTGAATCTGACCCGATGCAGGGATGGTCATGAGCAGAGCGGCCACGAACGCGAACGGCACAAGGTGCGTGCCTCGCATCATTCCCCCCTTCGCGGTGTGGCACGGGGACAGCTGCACGAGAGCCACGTCAGACACTCGTCCGTCGAGCGGGCGTCGCGTGGTCGTGCTCCGGCTGTCCTTGAGAACTCGGAGACTCCGCCGGCGAGTGGGAATCCACGGGGCCGAACAATGAGAACCCTGCGGCCCATACCACATCAGATGCGGGCGTGATGAAACTGGTTCCCGGCTGCACGAGGACGCCGACCGGTACTCGGGCGCTCTGAGATAATACGCGACCGGCCCGCACAGAGTGCGGGCCGGCCTCGACCACGCAGCCAAGGCTGGATCGCCTGACTGCGGTTCCGTCTTCTCGCCCTACTCGGAGTCCTCCGCTCTGTCCCTCTCCTCGAGCTGGGGCAGCTCGACGTTCGGAGCAGGAGCCTTGCCGGTCTCTCTCGGCCGCTCCTCGACGTACCCTATCGCCTGCGTGTCGGGCGCACCGTACAGATCCGCATGCATGTACTTGCCGGCGTCCTCAGCCGACTTGTACTCCTCCACCTGGATCCTGTGCTCCTCGGCGTACTTGTCCTGGCGGACGCCCGTCACCTGCCACGAGACCTTCATCCCGGCCTCGCCGCCCGCGATCCGGAACTGGTTGCCGGAGACCTCCTCCGCCACGTAGAGGTTCGGCCCGGGAGCGCCGATCGCCGTGAGCTGGTACCGGAAGTCGCGGTTCAGCGTCTCGAACCAATCCGGGAGATCGACCGTCGCCTCGCCGCTCGCGCCGAGCACGACGTTCCCGTTGTAGACGTTCATCATGTCCGGGCTCTCGACGAACGAGTGCGACAGGTACATGGTCTCGGGATTGAGCGGATGGTCGATCTTGAACGAGCCGGCGCTCTTGCTGAGGGTGCCGTTAACGTGTGCGTTGCCTTGTGAGTACAAGCCGTAGGAGGCCGTCCCGCCGGACGCAGTACCGTACACGCCGCAGTTCAACCCAGTGCCGTTGGCGCGTCCGTAGACGCCGTAGGACGTCCCCGACGAGCTGCTTGCCTCGCCCCGCACGCCCGCGATACCGGAGAACGCCCCACTCGCAATCCCGTTCACGCCGCGGTACCCGCCCTCGAAGTAGCCGCCGTAGCCGTAGCCGTCCACCGGCTTCGAGTAGCCACGGACACCGTCCGCGTCGACGGCATTCCCCGTCTGTGTCATCTCTCCGTACACCGCGGAGGCCGACGTGCTCGTACTGCTGGTCGCGAAGCGCCCACCGTAGTTACCGCTGGCATCCGCGGTCACCTGTCCGGTGACGCTCACGTAACCCGTGAACCCGCTGTTGCCGGTCACGACGACGTCTCCGTTGATCTCGGCGCCGCCGTTCGCCGTCAAGCGGCCGTCACCGTCGACCGCGAACTCGACTCCAGCGCTTCCTCTCTCGCACTCGATGAACTGGAAGTCATCGGGCGCGGTTGAGGGCGTCTTGATCTGCAGCAGGTCGTTGGCGCCGCCGGGGTCGTTCGTCCGTTCGAAGTTGACCGTGCGAGCAGCCAGTGTGCCCGAGTAAGTGGTCAAGACCTCGAGCGCCTGTCCGGTCGTCGCCTCCTCGATCACGACGCGGGAACCCGGGCTCGTCGTCCCGATGCCGATCCTGCTGCCGGTGTCGTACATGATCGAGTTTCCGACCGTCGTCGGACCGGTGAACTTCGTCATGTAGTTCGCCGTGCCGCCGCCGCCGATTCCGCCGCCACCGCCACCGGGTTCCCAGCTCGCGTAGCCGAGGGCATCCGACGTGAGAACGTAGCCGTTCACGGCGCCCGTCGGGAGCCTCAGCCCGTCGCCGAGGTACGCGCGACCCGGGGTGTAGAGGCCCCAGTCGTTTATGTCCTCGTCGCGGTAGGCGAGCGCGGCCCACAGACCCGAGTACTTCTCGTAGCCGAGAATCGCCGCGGTGTGCGGATTGTCAAACCACGTCGTGCCGTGCACGCCGTAGGTGTACTCGTCGCCCCAGAGGTTGTACCCCATCACACCGAAGTTGGAATTGTCTGGATCGGGGCTGGTTCCGGGGTTGCCGCTGCCGCTGTTGCGGTACCCCATGACGGCGCCCAGGCGGTCGTCCGGGTCGTCGACGGTCTCGCCCTCGTAGAAGTAACCCGCGATCTGGTCAGTGCTGGCCGTGAAGAGCTTGTAGGCTCCCCGTCCCTGCACTGCCGGCGCGCCCTCCTTCTCGGCCGCTTCGCTCGGCGGCGGTATGGCGCCGATGCCGACCGAACCCTCGATGTGGTAGATGTCGTCGCCCGCGATGGCCCAGTCGTCGTCGGGCGCACCGACGTCGGCGAACCGGGCGCGGTGCGCGTAAGGCGCGGACGCCAGCTCCGTCCTCGGAGCGAGCTCCGCCGCCGCACCCACCTGCGTCCCGAGCCAGTACGTCGTGTCGAACGGGATCGCCAACGGCACGACACTTCCGAGAATCGCATCGAAGACGCCGTCCTGGACCGGCACGACCTGGGTCTCGGCCCACAGCGGCACGCCGGCGACGGGCGTCGTGTAGATGCGGAACGTCATGTCGTATGAACCGTCGGGCAGAATGGTTCCGCCGGCGTCCATTAGCACTCCCTGATAGCTCATCGTCTCGGGAACCACCGCGGTCCCCATCTGTGCCACGAGAATGATGGCGCACACAAGCAGAAGCCTTCTCATTGCAGTTGTCTCCTCTCACTTGCCGGCCTGTCGCCTCGCTCTCCCACCGGACCGTTGCGGACCGAAGCGAGGCGAAGTGGACCCACGTGGGCTCGTCCCCAGGGACAGCCGGGTGCCCCGTACACCGCGGGCCCACTCCTATTTCAGAAGCACCATCTTCCTCGTCTCGACGTATCGTCCCGCCACCATCCGCGCGAAGTAGACGCCGCTCGGAAGTCCCGACGCATCCAGGACCGCCGCGTGGTGGCCGGGCTCCATGTCCCGGTCCACAAGCGTCTTCACCTCGCGTCCCGCGACGTCGTACACCTTGACCTCGACGCGTGCCCGCTCGGGCACCGCGAACTTGATCGTCGTCACGGGGTTGAACGGGTTCGGGTGGTTCTGCTCCAGCTGGAATCTCACCGGCGCAACGTCTTCGCCTTCGATCCCGGTCAGGATCCAGCCCGGCCGATACCAGAATCCGATCTCGGTGATGTTCGACGGGCCACTCACGACACCGATGCACGACTGTCCGACCGTACCGTGCATGATGTTCCCGGCGCCCGTCATCTTCTCCCCGCCGCTTCCGACCACGCTGTAGGGCATCTGAATCTGCCCCGCGGCCGGCAACGTCACGGCCAACGCAGACGCAACGACGAGAATCGTCAACACTCGCTGTCTCATGGACTCCTCCGTCCCGTGCCCACGATCAGAGCTACGTCGAGGACGCACGCACATCCCGCCCCGGCAGCGAGCGAATAGGCGGCTTCCCCAACTCTCCTCATCATGTGTTGTGTATAGTGGTTGACTGGCTGCGACTTACCGGGGCAGAATAGCACAGATTGGGAATTCCGTCAACAGTTTAGAGGGAAGAAGTGAGCGTTAGTGACGCACAAGTCACTATATATAGCAAGCCACACCGCGCCCTCTCCGTTCCCGGCCCGCGACACTGTCGGAAAGCGATGCTCACACGCGGCCGCGCGGCAGCAAGTCACCCGGCGCCACCACGCGGAACGGCGCCTCCTCTCGGAAGCGCCGTCACTGAGTTCATGGTCGGCCGTGTTCCGGGGGCCGCGCGGCCGATCCGCCCGCGTCTCCCCCGAAGCGAGGAACTACGGGCTGTCTGCCTCAGACTCCGTGGTCTTCGGCACGTAGTAATCGACCCCCATCTCCTCGGGCATTCCGTAGGCCTCGGGATGGAGATACGTGCCGACCTCGTCGAGCGGCTTGTTCTCCTCGACCGGGATCCTGTTGGCTTCGGCGTACGGGTCCTTCCGGATCCCGGTCACGAGCCAGGAGACCTTCGCGCCGGCGACGCCTCCGGCGATCTTGAATCGGTTGTCGGAGATCTCCTCGGACACATGGAGATTCGGCATGGCCGCGCCAATCGGCGTCAGCTGATAGCGAAAATCGGTGTTCAGCGCCTCGAACCACTCGGGAAGATCGATCCACGCTCGTCCGACGACGTCCAGCCCAACGACCCCGTCGTAGATGTTCTTCATGTCCGGGCTCTCGACGAACGAGTGGTAGAGGTACATCTGCTCGGGTTCGAGCGG
Source organism: bacterium (assembly GCA_025774645.1). Lineage (GTDB taxonomy): Bacteria > Joyebacterota > Joyebacteria > Joyebacterales > Joyebacteraceae > JALGVN01. The sequence goes on along the minus strand of JALGVN010000135.1, from coordinate 1,738 downwards.
GTGGTCGATCTTGAACGACCCCGCGCCCTTCGTGAGAGTCCCGGTCACGTGCGTGTCGCCCGCGAAGTACCCGGCGTGGTTCACTCCCGGACCGCTCGCGAACCCGTAGACTCCCCTGTTCGCTCCGGCGCCCGTGGCGAATCCGGCGACACCGTTGTTCGTCCCCGTTCCCCCGGAGACGTTCCCGACGACGCCGTGGTAGTCGTTGGAGCCGTCCGAGATGACCTCCCCCTCCACGCCACGGTACCCGCCGGTGAACCGGCCCCCGATGCCGTAGTAGTCGGCGCTGACGCTCAGACCTTCGACGGCAACGGCGTCGATCGCCACTCCGGAGAAGATGTTCGCGTAGACTCCGCGCGCACTGTCGTCGGCGAAGCTCGAGCTGAAGCTCGCAGCCACGGGCTCAGCGGCCGCGACCGTGAGGACCCCCGTGATGGTCTCGTTTCCGGTGCGGGTGAGGTCGCCAGTGGCGGTCTCGTTCCCGTTGATCACGAGGCTCGTGAGCGTCGTCTGCGTACCCTCGACCGAGAAACTCCCGGCAACCATGGCGCCACCGTTGACCACCAGGTCGTCCACGGTCGTCGTCCCACCCGTGATCGTGGCTCCTCCCCCGATCGTGGCGCCGCCTCCGATGTCCGCGCTCCCCGCCGCGGTCACGCTCCCGTCCGCGTTCACAGCAAACTGCACGCCGTCGCGTGTCGCCTCGATGAACTGGGCGTCGTCCGGAGTTCCCGGCGGCACGGCGAGACGAAGGATGTCGTCCCCGCTCCCGACGGTGCCGGTCCGCTCCAGCTTCACGAGCTGACCCTGGCTCCCGGAGAACCCGCTCAGGACCTCGAGGGCCTTCCCCACCGTCGACCGCTCGACACTGAGGGTCGCGTCGGGCGCGGTCGTCCCGATCCCGACCTCGGAACCGGCGTTGTAGACGTTCGAGTTCCCGAGCGTCGTGGCGTCGAGGAAACGCGGGACGTAGTTGAACGACCCGCTCCCGCCGATTCCTCCCCCGCCGCCCAAAGCGTCGATCGTGATGGTGTTCGCCTCGTCGTCGGGAGTGATCGTGACGTTCGCTCCAGCCACAAGGTCCACGTTCCCCGCGTCGTTCCCTACTCCGTTGAGGCTCGAGAGGATGTCCGGCACGACCATGTCGGCCGTCACAGCGCCGGGCTGCCCCTCGTTCACGAACACGACGTCGAAGGCGCTCCCGTCCTCGTAGTCCGGGGTGAGCTGGACGACGGTACCCGCGAGTTCGAGACCCGCGCCCACGTTCACCTCCAGATTGTTGGCACCGTCATCGACGAGACCCGCGCCGGCGATGTCGGCGGCGACCACGGAGACGTCCTCCGCGCCGATCGCAATCCCATCGCCCCCGCCAACGTCGAGCGTGACGTCGCCCGTCTCCCCGCCCCCCGTGAGACCGGCACCGGCGGTCACGCTGGAGATGTCCCCGCCACCGCCGCCGCCCGTGGCGGAGATGGTGATGGTGTTCCCGACGTCGTCGGGCACGATCGTGACGTTCCCGCCCGCGACGAGTTCGATGTCGCCGCCGTCGTTCGAGACGCCGGCGATGCTGCTCACGACGTCCGGCACGACCATCCCGGTCGTCACCGCGTCGGCCTGCCCTTCGTTGACGAAGACCGGATCGTAGGCGCTGCCGTCCAGGTAGGCCGGCGCGACCGCGAGCGTGTTGCCGATCGCGACCGCGAGACCGTCGCCCACGTTCACGTGGAGCGTCACGGTG
>JALGVN010000134.1 GCA_025774645.1 bacterium | reverse complement strand
CGCCCCCGACCTCGCGGAACCAGCACGAGTTGTAGTCGAGTCCGGAGTCCATGACCGCAACGATCTGACCCTCGCCGTGGAGCCCCTTGTCCCAGATCGGCGTCGATCCCGAGACGTTCGACTGGACGACCCACTTCGTCGAGTCGTTCATGAGGAAGAACTCCGGCTTCTCCTCGATCCACCACACCTCGCGGAGCCGCGCGATCGCGGGGATGAGCTGGGGCGACGCGTGCACGGCCACGAGCTTCTGGAACCCGTCGTCGGAAGTCTCGAGCACCTCGGCGCCGAGGGCCTCGATGGCGCGGGCCGTGCGGGCGAGGTCGTCGAAGACGCGGACGGTGAGAGTGAAGAACGAGTCGGACGCGCGGCTCGGGTCGTGGAGCTCGTGCGTCCCGATGGTCGGGCTCACCTTGTACGCCGGGTGGTACGGACCGATCCACGCGACGTCAGGTGAGGCTCCGAGCGCGCCGCGCGCGTCGCCGTCCATCCTCACGATCCACGCGTGGTCGGGGACGTACGCGACGAGGTCGCCGCCCGCCGACTCGATCGCGGACTTCCGCTCGTCGGTCGGGGGACCGGCGAGCTGGAGGAGGTAATACGCCGTCTCGCCCGGCGCCGGGTCGTCCGCCCGGAGCCAGGACTCGATCGCGGGTTCGCCCTCGGCGGGGTCGAAGGGGTGGGTGAGGAGGTGGATCGTCTCCGCCTTCAGGGTTCCAGCGGCGAGCATGAGGGTCAGGGCGAGCATCGTCAGAACTGCCGGGCGCGGTGCACGTGGCACGGCGGCCTCCTTTCGTGATCAGCCGGATGCCGGTCGAGGCGTCGCGGCCGAACGCGGGGTCACCTTCTCTCTCGTTATCGTTCTTCCGTTTCGTCCAGGGGCCTGAGGGCCTCCGGGGAACTCCACCAGGACGCGCGCCGGCAAGACGGCCGCACACCCGTCACTTCAAGAGCGTCAGTTTCCGTGTCCCCGTCTCCCCGCCGTAGCGGAGTTCGACGAAGTAGACGCCGCTCGCGACGGCGGACCCGTCGGTGCCGCGTCCGTTCCATGTGACCGCGTAGCTTCCCGGGTCCTGCACGCGGTCGACGAGCGTCGCGACGAGCCTGCCGTCGAGGCTGTGGACCCTGAGCACCGTGCGAGCCTTCCCGGTCGCGACGGGGAAGAGGCGATAGGCGATCGTGGTCGACGGGTTGAACGGGTTCGGGGCGACGGACTCGAGCTCGAACGGCCGCCCGCCTGCGCCGAAGCCGTCCTCATCGATGCCGGTTCCCCCCGGCCAGTCCGCGAACGATCCCGTCGACACGAGCGCGAAGGGCTGCGGCGCGTGCGGGACGGTCGTTCCGTGCACGGCGACGATGTGCGTGCCGACCTGCGGCCGGTTGAACCTCACGACCTCCTCGACGTTCCGGGTGTCGTAGATTCCGCCGGGAACGGTCTCCCCGTTCAGGAATCTGTTCCCCTTGTACTCGTTGCCGTCCGGGCGCGTGACCGTGAGGTCGAGGTTGTTCTGGATGGCGAGCCCGGAGCCGGGAGCCGCGCCGTGGTCGGTCCAGACGAGCACGATCTCGAGCGGGACGTTCACGGAGTCGACCTCGAACTCGAACTCCACGGTCTCGCTCTGGCCCACGCCCGTGGTCTCCTCGTCGGCGATGAGCTCCCGGGCGTCCCCGTAGAAGTAGAGGACGTCCTCGATGGTGGGTCGTCCCCAGCCCTCGTCGTTGTTGGGGATGCCCGGCGGGGAGCCGTCGCCTTCCATGTCCGCGGCCGAGTTGATGACCGCGGCCTTGACGAGGGCCGCATTCGGCCCGAAACCGTCACCGGCGTCCTGCGTTCCGGAGGGATACCATCCCTCCTCGAACTACTGCCGGATGATGGCCGCGCAGCCCGCAACGGCGGGCGTGGCCATCGACGTCCCCTCGAACGGGGCGTCGATCATGTCGCAGGTCTCCGAAGGCGGATCCCCGGTGTCGTTCCCGGCCGAGTTGATGTAGGCGAACGCCGCCTCGCCGCCGGGTGCCGTCACCGTCGGCTTGTAGCGGCCGTCGAAGGCAGGACCACGGCTCGAGTAACCGGCAAGAACCTCCTGGCCTGGCGCCCGCCGTGTGGCGCCCACCGTCAGGCAGTTCTTCGCGGTCCCCGGGTACGTGATGCTCCCGCTGGAAGGACCCCAGTTGCCGGCGGCGAAGACCAGAAGGAAGTCGGGGTGGTCCCACATGAACGCGTCGACGTCCGCGCAGTACTCGTTGTACGTGTTGACCCCGCCGCCCCAGGAGTTCGTGTGGATCCTGGCGCCGTGGTCGTATGCGTCCGCGTACGCGACGTAGAGCGTGTCGGGGATCTCGACGGCTCCGGTGTTGCACGCCCAGTTGTCGTCGGCGCCGACGTCCTGAAGCACGATCTTCGCCGCGTAGGCGATTCCGTTGTAGTCGTAGACCCCGGCGTTCACGTACGATTGGTCGCCGGCGAGGGTCCCGCAGACGTGCGTGCCGTGGCCGTTCTCGCATCCGTCGTAGGCGTTCCCGCCCCAGAGCTCGTAGTCGATGACCTTCCGATGCGCAGGTCCTGGGGGAGCGCTTCCGATCTCGCGGAACCAGCACGAGTTGTAGTCGAGCCCCGAGTCCATGACGGCGACGATCTGCCCCTCGCCGTGAAGTCCCATCTGCCAGACCGGCATCGCTTGCTCGACGCTCGTCTGGACGACCCAGCACGTGGAGTCGTTCGCGAGGTAGAACTCAGGTCTCTCCTCGACCCACCACACCTCCCTCAGATGCGCGATCGCTTCCAACGTACCCGGGTGCACGCGCACCGTGAGACGGAGTCTCCCGCCGGCGTCGCTCCTGCTGAGAACCTCGGCGCCCAGCTCCTCGATCGCACGCGCCGTTCCGGAGAGATCGTCGAAGACGCGGACCGTGACCGTCAGAAGGGGGTCGTCCGCCCGGTCCGGGTTCCGGAACGAGAGGGTCCCGATCGAGGGGTCCAGCTTGTACGCCGGGTGGTAGAGGCCGAGCCAGCCGACCGCCGGTGACGAGGCGACCGCCTCGCGCGCGGCGGCGTCCATCCCGACGACGTACGCGTGATCGGGAATGTACGCGATGAGCTCACCGCCCGCGGACTCGATGGCGGTCTTCCTCACACCGGACGGCGGGCCCGTGAGCTGCACGAGGTAATACCCGCGCTCGCCCGCTTGCGGTTCGGTCCCGGTGAGCCTCGACTCGATTGTGGGCTCGCCATCGGCCGGATCGAACGGTTGGGTGAGGAGGTGGATCGTCTCCGCCCCGACGGATCCCGCGGAGAGCAGGAGGACGAGGACGGTCATCGTCAGGACAGCCAGGCGCAGCGCACGCGGCACGGTGGGTTCCTTCCATGAACGACCCGACGCCTTCCGGGGCATCGGGACCGAGTGCTGGGGTCTGGTTCGTTCTGTGATCATGGGTCCGGTGGTCGAGGTCAGCCAGGGTGTCGTCACACGGGGAGCGCCGCCCGACGAGGGCACGCGCACCCACTGAAGTATATCAGAGATAGTGGGGGGTGTCAAGGAATGGGGCGCATCCGAAGGGCTGCATGAGTCGGCGGCGACCTAGAACTCGATCGCGCTCGTCGTTCCCTTCACGTAGCAGATGTCCATCGCGATCGCGACGCCGCGGCTCTCTTCCTCGAGGTCGCCGATGATCTCCTCGAGTCCCTCGATCAACCGATCGACGGCGCCCTTGTCGAGCACCATGAGGAAGATGTTGCCGGACTGCTGGCCATCGGTGAAGACCCTGGAGAAGTCGGCGAAGAGGGGGACCTTGGTGATGAACCCCTGGACGTTCCTCGCGTCCATCACGGTCGCGCTCGTCCCGCCGACCTCGGTGAAGTACTCGACGACGGCGTCGAAGTAGTCGGGGTCGGTCAGTTCGAAGAGGAGGAGCACCCGCTCCTCGGTTGCGGTGATCGGGGCCGCTGCGGCCTCCATGTCGTGGATCCCGTCGAGGATGGCCTTCCCCGAGGTCGCGGTGATGAGCGTCTCCGTGAACGACGGGTCCGAGAGGAGCCTCGCGACCTTGGCGAGAATCCGGAGATAGTCCTGCGCCGCCTCCGGGGGCGCGACCATTGCGACCACGTACCGCACCGGGAGGCCGTCGACCGAGCCGTACTCGATGCCTCGCTTCGCGACGCCGATGGCGCCCACGATCGTCTTGAGGCCCATGATCTTCCCGTGCGGGATCCCCACCTCTCTCCCCACGCCCGTCGTCGCCTGCTTCTCCCGCTCGTTCAGCGCCTTCAGGATCGTCGATTTGTCCACCCCGGCGAGCGCCGGGTTCCTCTTGAGGAGCTCGACCATCTCGCGGAAGAGCTCCTCCTTCGTTCGCGCGCGGAGGCTCGCCTCGATGCTCTCCACCACCAGCGCCTCTAGCAGTTTCATCTTCTAGACCTCCGTCTTCCGTGGGGTGTTGCGTCCGCCCCCGAGCTTCCGTCTGGCGGACCCAGACCGCTCGAGTGCGAGCTTGGCCAGGGGCGGGCCGACGATCTCGTTCACGAGGATCGACGCGAGCACGATGTTGACCATCTGCTGCATGTACGGGAGCTGCGTGAACGTCGGCGTGTCCTCGAGGATGAGAATGAGGCCGATCGCGACGCCCGCCTGCGGCAGGAGCCCGAGTCCGAGGTACTTCCGCGTGATCGTCGACTCGCGGGCCACCGACGCTCCGACGTACGCCCCGCCGTATTTGCCTACGGCACGCGCGAGCAGGTAGACGAGTCCGAGGACGCCCGTCGCTGCGAGGGTCCTGATGTCGAGCTCAGTTCCCGCGAGCGCGAAGAACGCCGCGTAGATCGGCGGACTGAGCGGCTCGAGGATTCTCATGATCCGCGAGTTCTTCGCCGACATGTTGATGAGCACGAACCCCATCGTCATGTTCGCGATCAGGGGCGAGACGTGGATCGAGACCGTGATCCCGCTCGTAAGGAGAACGAACCCGAGCACGACCACGATGATCTCGTTGTTGCTCCTCCGGTGCACGACGAGGCGGTGGACGACGTACCCGGCGACCGCGCCGATGACCACCGACACGAGGATCTCGCGGAGCGGGTGGAGGATCATCGCAGCCGGCCCGGTGCTCGTGGCGCCGCCCACGAGGACGGCGGCGAACGCCATCACGAACCCGAAGAGCGTGATGCAGAACGCGTCGTCGAGCGCGACGACCCCGAAGAGCGTGGAGACGAGCGGGCCGCGCGCCCTGAGCTCGGTCGCGATGGCGACCGTCGCGGCAGGCGCCGTCGCCGAGGCGATCGCCCCGAGGAGGAGCGCCATCGGAAGCGGCGCGCCGAAGACCCGAAGCGCCACGGTCACGGCGGCGAACGTCGCGATGAGCTGCACGGTCGTGATGATGAGGATGTTGCGGCCCGTCGCGCGGAGCTTCGAGATCCGGAACTCCGCGCCGATCGTGATCGCGATCAGGCCGAGCGCGATGTGCGGGATTGGCGCCAGGGACTCGACGATGTGGTCGGGGACGACGTTCAGGATCGAGGGGCCCAGAATGAGTCCCGCCGCGATGTAGCCCGAGATCGAGGGGAGGCGGACTTTCGTGGCGATCTTCCCGCCCACGAACCCCGCGAGGAGGAGCGCGCCGACCCCGAAGATGAGGTTGCCGTGAAGGAGATCCCGGAGTCCGACGATGGCTGAAAGAACCGGTGTCATGAAGCGAGTCCCGCGGTGTGATTCCCAGTGCCCGCGTCGGCCCTTCACCTGGCCGCGCGTGCGAGCATCGTTGGGAACGGATTGTAGCACCGGGAGGGGGAATCTCCAACGCCTGCCGATGAGTCCGTGGTGCCTGCCTTGCGGTTGTGGGCCGGGCCGGGCTGGGTTACCATGGAGTGTTGGCCAATCCGCACACACTCACGACAGACCTCTCGAGGGAAGAAGCTCACATGAAGGTCCTGGTTCTCAACTGCGGCAGCTCGTCGGTCAAGTTCCAGCTGATCGACCCGTCGCGGAAGAAGCCCCACGCAGCGGGGCTCGTGGAGCGCGTCGGCGCGCGGAACGCGTTCCTCACGTACCGTTCGTCCGGGAAGAGCGAGATCAAGGAGGTCATCGAGATCCCGAATCACGAGGCGGCCATCCGCGTCGCCCTCTCGACCCTTCTTCATCCGGAGTACGGCGCGATCGGCGACAGGTCCGAGATCGACGCGGTGGGGCACAGGGTGGTGCACGCGGGGGAGGCGTTTCAGGACTCGGTTCTGATCGACGTCGACGTCATCGAGAGCGTCCGGGCGTGCACGCGCTTCGCGCCGCTCCACAACCCGCACAACCTCAGGGGCATCGAGGTCGCGATCGAACTCCTTCCGGACGTACCGCAGGTCGCGGTCTTCGACACCGCCTTCCACCAGCAAATGCCTCCCGAGGCGTACACGTACGCGATCCCGATGGCCGCCTACCGGAAGCTCGGGATCCGGCGGTACGGGTTTCACGGCACGTCGCACCGGTTCGTCGCGGCCGCCGCCGCGAAGGCGCTCGACCGTCCCGTCGAGAAGCTCAAGCTCGTGACGTGCCACCTCGGCAACGGCGCGAGCGTCGCGGCGGTCAAGGGCGGCGTCTCGATCGAGACCTCGATGGGGTTCACGCCGCTCGAGGGACTCGTCATGGGGACGCGCAGCGGCGACGTCGACCCGGCGATCGTGACTTACCTCATGGAGCGCGAAGGGCTTTCGATCGACGACGTCAACACGTTCCTCAACAAGAAGAGCGGACTCCTCGGCGTCTCGAGCGTCTCGAACGACATGCGCGAACTGGAACGGGAGGCGGAGGACGGGAACGCGGACGCCGAGCTCGCGATCGATGTCTTCTGCCACCGAGTCCGGAAGTACGTGGGCGCGTACGCCGCCGTCATGGGCGGGCTCGATGCGATCGTCTTCACCGGCGGGATCGGCGAGAACTCGCCGGTCGTCCGCGAGCGGGTCTGCCGCAGTCTCGCGTTCCTCGGCGTCAAGCTCTCACCGCAGAAGAACAGACGGAGCTCGACTTCGATAGGGACCGGGAAGACCGACGTCCTCGTGATCCACACGAACGAGGAGCTCGCGATCGCCCAGGACACGCGTCGCGTCGTCGCGGAGGCGAAGGAAGACGCGAAGGCACGGGCGTCGGCACGCGAAGGGAAGGGACTCTCTGAAGAGGAGCGCGTCGAGTTCCTCGCGGAGCTCGGACGGACGCCGGGGGCTTCCGCCGCGCAGCTCGCGACCGACCTCTCCGAGAATCTCGGAAGGGAGATCGGTCCCGACATTGTGGCGGCAGAGCTCGCGCGACTGGGCATCTCGTCGGCGGACGACGAGCCGACCGACGCGAGGCCCTTGATCTCCCCGGCGGCTCTCGAGCCGCCGGAGACACCGGCCGCTCTCGATCCGAACGAGACCGGCTGGGTGATCGCCCGCTGCTGGCTCACTGCGATGGAGCAGACGGCGCGCGACTTCCACGGCCGCCGTCCGCACTTCTTCACGTACCGCGCTTACGAGCACTCGACGGAGGACTGGCTCAGGATCCTCGAGAACGAGTACGGTCTCACGCCGCGCCCGGCCTCGACGATCAAGGAGGCGGTCGAGAGTTACATCGAGATCGGGCTCGAGACCGGACTGTTCAAGGACGCGTCCCAGTTCGAGGTCAGGGAGGTCACGCCGAACCGCGTCGAGATCTCCACGCCTCGATGCCCCTACGTCCACGTCTGCCGGGACCTTCTCGACACGGGCTCGCCCCTCGGCGCCCTCACGTGCGCGCGTCTCGGCTGCTTCAACGCAGCGGTCAAACTGCTCATCGGGATCGAAACGACCTACGAGGTCCTCGGCGTCCATCTGCTGCAGGGATGCGAGGGCATCATCGAACGGAAGTAGCGCATGGCGAAGGCGGAAGACAGGAACTTCGCGACGCAGCTCGGCGATCGCGACTGGAAGGTGAGGCGGCAGGCCGTCCTCGAGATGGGTTACTCGCGCGATGCGCGCTGGCACGGCGTGCTCGTTGAGGCGCTCGACGACGCCGACACCGCCGTGCGCCAGGCCGCGGTGCTCTCGCTCGGGAAGCTCGGGCGTCCCCAGACAGTCGACGAGCTCACGAAGCCCAAGGTCCTCGGGAGCGACGACCCCGAGATCAGGCGCGCCGCCGTCTCAGTGATCGGACGCATCGGGGGACTCCAGGTCGTCGACGCGCTCTCCCATGCGGTGCACGATCCGGACTGGACGGTGAGAAACGAGGCGATCGCGGCGGTCTCCGCGATCGTCGACGACGTCTCCGAGCTTCGCATCCCCGAGACGGCGAAGGTGCTCATCCGGATGCTCCCAATCGACGACCGCGACGTGCGGGAGAAGACGATACGGGCGCTCGGCGGGTTCGGTCGCGCGGGCGTCACCGCGCTCGTCGACGCCCTCGGTATGAAGAGCCAGCGCGTCCGTTCGGGAGCCGCAGCGGCGCTCGGGCTCATCGGTGACCGGGCGACGGTCCCGGCGCTCGTCCTCCGGCTCGAGGACGAGAGCAGGCAGGTTCGGCTCGCGGCCATCACCGCGCTCGGGAACATCCCGTCGGTCCGCGCGATCGGTCCCTTGGCCGAGCGGCTCTGCGACCGCGATGCGCAGGTTCGCTCCGTCGCGGTCGAGGCGCTCGGGAGGATGGGGCGCGCCGCGGTGATCCCTCTAATAGAAGCGCTCGAGCACGCGAGTTCCGAGGCGGGGGCCGCCGCAACGCTGAAGGCCCTCGCGCAGTTCGCCGACGAGCGGGCGATGGTGCCCATCCTGAACCACCTCGGACACACCTACGTGACCGTGCGGTGGGGGGCCGTCGATGCCATCACGCTCTACGGCGAGCGCTCGATCCCGCTCCTCGTCGAGATGATGCTCCTGAGCCGCGTGCCGCTCGAGCCGCTTCTCAGGGACGCGCAGAGAAACCCCCAGAAGCGCAACCGCCTGCGCACCATCCGTGCCCTCGGCGAGCTCAAGGACTCCCGGGCCGTTCCGAACCTCAAGCAGATGGGGCAGGAAGACGACCACGAGATCCGCGAGGCGGTCGAGGAGGCGCTTCGGAAGATCGGGTCGGCCACGTGGGCCCGGGCGAGCTCTGCGAAGGCGCTGGGACAGATCGGGAGCGCGGAGGGAGTCCCCGCTCTCACGAAGGCGCTCGGCGACCCGAACCTCACGGTCAGACTCAGGGCCGCGCGTGCGCTGAGGCAGATCGGCGACCCCTCGGCCGCGAAGCCCCTCGCGAGGCAGTTCGGCCGGGAAAGCAGCGATGAGGTGCGCCAGGCGATCGTGACAGCGCTCGGGACGATCGGCGCGAAGGAGCCTGCGGCCGTCACCGCCTGCATCCGCGCGCTCACCGACGAGTCGCGGTCGGTGCGATCGCGGGCGGCGAGGTCGCTCGGACGGCTCGCAAGCCCCCGAGCCGCGCTGCCGCTCGTCCGCGCTCTCGGCGACAGCTACTGGAGCGTCAGGCGAGACGCTGAGAACTCCGTGATGAACCTCGGGAAGCGCGCCGTCCAGCCGCTCATCGAGGCCCTCGAGTCACGCAAGGCCGTCGTGAGAATCCGCGCCTCGAGGATCCTGGGCGCGATCGGGGACCCGCGCGCCGCGAGGCCGCTCCGGCGGCTTCTCAAGGCCGAGAACGACGACGAGGTCCGGAACGCTGCTCTCGAGGCCCTGGAAGCCCTCGAGAACGCGTGATTCAGGCCCGTACGGCGCCGCCGCCAGCGTGTCCTCTCCCGATAACCGAATGGCCCGCCAGTCAGAAAAGCGCAGACGGCCGCAAACGGGTCTTCTGATGACAAAACCCCGGAAATATGGTATTATTGGGTAGATGAAGCGAACGGATGCGTTCCTGCAGCCGGCGTGTGCCTGTATGTGCGCGTCGGAGTGGGCTCTTGCATCCGTGGAACGGATTGGTGTACACGGACGAAGCGAAGAAGAACCTACAGCGGACCGACGGGTGCGGGAACCCGTCAATTTGCCAGGAGGCACGCTTTGCGCAGAGCGATCCTAGCGCTGACCATCGTTGTGCTCGTGCCGCTCTGTCTCTCGGCCGAGGTCGTGACCTTGGACGCGGGGCAGGAGCCGATCTCGGTACGCGTCACCGAGTCTTTCGGGACGCGAACCGTGCTCGAGTACGAGCTGACCAGTTTCGCGAAGAGCGCCGTTGAGATCGACGGCGAGCTCTTCTACTCCATCGGCCTCGGCGGAGAGAGCAAGACCTACGAGAGAGGGCTCCCGGCTCTGCCGAACGTCTGCCGGAGCATCATCGTCCCGGACGACGCCGAGATGGCGGTCCGCGTGCTGGCGGCTCACTACGTCGACTACGAGGGCGTCCCGATCGAGCCCTCGAAGGGCGTGATCACGCGCAACATCGATCCCGCCACCGTCGCGTACACCTTCGACCCGTTCTACGGATCGGACAGCTGGTACCCGGCGGACCTCGCGACCTCCCGCGAGCCGTACATCATGCGTGACTACCGCGGTGTGGTGGTCGTCCTGAACCCGATCCAGTACAACCCCGCGACGCAGACGCTCCGCGTCTACGACAGCGTCACGGTCGAGGTGGACCGGGTGGGACCGGCGAAGCTCAACGAGCTCACCTTCCGCCCTGAGCTACTGAACGCCGAGTTCGACAAGATCTACCAGCGCCACTTCATCAACTACGCCGGTGCCGGCACGCGGTACCCGTCGGTGCCGGACGTCGGCAACATGCTGGTCATCGCCTACGGCGACTTCATGGACGAAATGGAGCCGCTCGTCGAGTGGAAGAACCAGATGGGCGTTCCCTGCGAGATGGTGAGCGTCGCCGACGCGGGCGGCAGCTCCGCGGGGCTCGAGGCGTACATCGAGCAGTACTACTACGACCACGGGCTCACGTACGTCCTTCTGGTCGGCGACCTGGCCCAGTGTCCGTCGCCCGTCGTTTCGAACGAGTCCGATCCTACCTACTCGCTCATCACGCCGGACAGCTACCCGGAGCTCTTCGTCGGGCGGTTCTCGGCGGAGAACGGCGGCCAGGTCGAGACGCAGGTCCTGAAGACCGTCGAGTACGAGAAGCGTCCGATGGCCGGTGCGGACTGGTACACCAAGGGGACGGGCATCGCCTCGAACCAGGGTCCGGGCGATGACGGGGAGTACGACAACGAGCACCAGGACGTCATCCGCGGCAAGCTCCTCGCGTTCACCTACACCCACGTCGATCAGATCTACGATCCCTCCGGCACAGCGTCCCAGGTGTCGACCGCCGTGAACGAGGGCCGGAGCACGATGAACTACACGGGCCACGGCAGCTCGACGTCGTGGGGCTCGACGGGGTTCTCGAACACCCACGTGAACGCGCTCACGAACGACAACAAGCTCCCGTTCATCACGAGCGTCGCCTGCGTGAACGGCGCGTTCAGCGGGACCTGCTTCGCCGAGGCGTGGCTCCGCGCCACGAACGGCGGAGAGCCCACCGGCGCGATCGGGTTCTGGGGCGCTACGATCAACCAGTCCTGGGATCCGCCGATGGACGGCCAGGACGAGGTGATCGACCTCCTCGTCACCGAGCAGAAGAGGACCTTCGGGGCCCTCTGTTTCAACGGCGCCGGCCACATGATGGACGAGTACGGATCGGCCGGAGTGAATGAGTTCAAGCACTGGCACGTCTTCGGTCATCCGTCTGTGCGCGTCCGCACCGCGACGCCGGCCGAGATCGACGTGACGCATCTGCCGGTGATGTACCCGGGGATGACCACTTTCGACGTCACGGTCGGAACCGCGATCGCCAGGGATCCCGTCAAGGAAGCGATCTGCGCGCTCTACTCGGGTGGAGTCCGGTACGGCCACGCCGTGACCGACGCCGCCGGGAACGCGACGATCAGCATTCTCCAGATGCCGCCGGTGGGGCAGATGATGACCGTCACCGTGACGGCGTTCAACACGATGACCTACGACATGGATATCCCGGTCATCGTCCCGGTGACGTACGACATCGACCCGCCCACGGTCCCGGTGAACGTCTCGACCGACGTCACCGTGACGATCTGGGATGAGGAAGGATACCCGAAGCCCGACGTCGAGATCACGATCGACGGCTGGTCGATCGCTCCCGTCGTGGACGTGACCGACGCCGCCGGCGAGGCGCACTTCACGGTGCTGCCGACCTACGGTGAGGACCTCACGGTCATCGGAAGCGAGATCGGCGAGGTCTACAACTGCTTGGAGGACGTGCTTCCGGTGACCGGAGCATCCGACTTCTCGAGCGCCGACATCGAGGGGAACGTGCCCGCGATCGGCCTCTACGGGATGCTCGCGCCTCACTACGAGGGGACGATCACCGGAACGGCGTCCGAGGCTGGGTTCACGTTGCACGCTGCCGGCTGCGGGATCGACGCGAGCGCGGTCGCGGGAGGGACGACGGTCGATCTCCTCGCGACGCCGAACACCGCCGGCATCGTCAACGCCGCCATCGGCAAGAGCGGTTTCAACGTTTACCTCGAGGACATCACGGTCTCGACGGTCTACGGACAGCTCGCGGGCGAGGTCTACGAGGCGGGCCGGCTGCCGATCGTGGATGCGACGATCAAGGGGTATCCCGCCGGGGCCGACACGACCGGCGCCCCTCCTGTCTTCGAGACCGTGAGCGGCGCGCCCGTCCCGATCTCCGTCACGTTACCGGACACGACACCGGCCGGCGCGAAGCTCATGTAGAAATCGGCGTCGTTCGCTCCGTAC
>JALGVN010000133.1 GCA_025774645.1 bacterium | reverse complement strand
GCAGTAGGCCCGGTTGTTGTCGCTCCCGCAGCCGAAGATGATCTCGGGGATCGTGTCGTCGTTGACATCGGGGATCCAGTCGATGCTGCAGACCGAGCCGGACGGCGGGTCGTCGACGTAGGTGTCGTAGTCCCAGAGCGTCGCGCCCATCTCATCGGCGAGGATCGCGTACGCGGTCCGGCCGCCCCAGGAGGTGCCCAGGAGCGCTTCCTGCAGACCGTCTCCGTTCAGGTCCGGCGCGGTGCCGACGCAGAAGTCGCCGGAGCCGCAGCCGTCGCTCACGCCGCCGGGCGGAGAGACTCCCCACACGACGTCGCCGTCGGCGCCGCTGAGGCACTTGAAGTGCCCGGTCGGGTCAGCCGTGTGGTCGATCTCGACGAGGACGTCGGGGAAGGCGTCGCCGTCCATGTCCTGAATCGTGCCGAGGCACCTGACGTGATCGCCGTACGAGGGGGTCACCCAGACGAGGGAGACAGGCTCCGCGGCGGCTGAAACCGCGATTGCGAGCACGAGGGCCGAAATGAGGAGGATACTCAAAGGTCTCATCGTCACTTCCTCCACGGAAGGAGTGCGCGTGAACGGGCGACGACGCGCGACGCGGCTCTCCGTCGCCCGAATGATCGCTCTGGGGGGCATTCGAAGCATCACCGCGAGGATACCATCGATTGCGGGGGATATCAAGAATGCGGGCCGGTCGGCGACCGTCGCGGCCCCAAACACAGACGGGGAGATAGGGGCATCCAGCACTCCCCTTCTCCCCGTCCAGCACGCGCGGAGCCTTTCTCCCGCCTGGCTCCGGGACCTCTCGCGAGGTCACGACGCGTCAGCCGCAACGCCAGCTCCGAGACTTCAAGGTGCCGACGCTTGCTTCCGCACGAGTACAACGCCGCACCCCGACCTGTCAAGCGCTATTCCAGCGTTTCCGTATTTCGGCCGTCGGTAGTGGTGACGACGTAATCATCGTAGAAAATGTGGCGGACGCCTCGCCTGCGTACAAGAAGGAGGTTCGCTTCTCCCCCGCCGCTGTGCCGCCGCACGAACCAGAGACCGCACGGCTCGGGCGCGAACGACTTGTCCAGCCTGATCTCTGTAATCGGGAACGGCGGATCCGAGACCTCGGCGACGATGCGGACGGGGGTCAGATGCTCCACGGAGATCCAGATGGTCCCATCGACGTGATCAACGTCCCGGACGACCGCCTCGAGCGACAGCCGGTAGCAGTCGTGACCCTCCATCTCCTCCCTGCGCTCGAGCCCGATCACGTACTCCGACGCCTCGAGCGTCGGTCCGATGAGACTGCGCAGTGTGTAGTCGCCGGCGGGGTATTCGAGCTCGGAACGGACCTCCTCCCGCACCATCCCGCCGTCTCGCGTGTACGTGAGGATGGCCTGAGCCGTCTTCTGCGTGCCGTCCGGCTGGGGCTCGAACATGTCCTGGACCACGCGCAGGCTGTCGATCGAGTCGAGAGAGCGTTCGACGTTCTCGTTGTAGCGGGCGAGGATGTCCTCGAGCGCCGCCTCGGGGACCAGGGGGACCGGGGCGGCCGCCGTGGCCGCTTCGGCACCGCACGTGTCGGAGACCACCTCGGCTCCGGGCTCCGGGGCCGCCAGACCGAGCACCGGCGGAGCGAACAGGAGACAACCCAGGACGAGGGCCGTCAGCGCGGCGATTCCGGCGGGAACGGTTCTCGGAGTGTGCACACCGTTGCGATACAGCACGAGGCTCCCCTTCGTCCAGGGTGGGTCACGCTTCGCGGACTCTATCTGTCGAGAGGCGGACTGTCAAGGAGCTCCGCCCCTTGACGCCGTCCCGCGACCGCGTGCATACTCATCTTGACGACGGTGCGGCGCTCGTGCGCGCGTCCACGCCCCGTGACGCGTGGGCGTCACGCCCAGGACGCCGGAGAGAGGAACCCGATGGCCCACGGACACAGTCACCCTCACGCCCGAGCGGCGCTCGTGCCGGCGCTCGTCCTTACACTCGCCGCGGCGTTCCCGCTCCACGCCGGGATCCTCATCGACCTCGCGGAGAAGAGCGTACCCACGCTCGCCGGAACCTCCCCCGAGGAGCATTTCGGATACAGCACCGTTGCGGGGGACTTCGACGGCGACGGGACTCTCGAACTCGCCGTCGGCGCGCCGGGCGCGGCGAATGCCGCCGGCGGGGTCCACGCGGGCGCGGTCTACGTCTTCGAGACGGACACGATCGTCGGCCTCAAAGACACCACGGGGGCCGCGACGGAAGCCGCGGCGGTCGCCGTGCTCGTCATCACAGGAGCGCCCGATCACTCCAGGTTCGGAGCCACGCTGGCTTCCGCGGACCTCGATGGAGACGGCGCGGATGAGCTCGTCGTCGGAGCTCCCGACGCCGATTGGGACGGAGCCATCGCCGCCGGAACGGTCTACGTCTTCGCGGGCGGGGACCTGGATGCGTGGTCCGGCCCACCGGCCGAGACGGCGATCTACTCGTTCCACGGGACCGGCGGTGGCGGGCGGTTCGGATCCGCACTCCTGGTCGCAGACGTCGACGGAGACGGCGCTCCCGAACTCCTCGTCGCGGCGTACGGCGCGGGTACCGCGGAGACACCGTCCGCGGGCGAGATCGTCCTCGTTCGATTCGGTTCGGAGGACGTTGCCGACGGCGCCCCTGACGTCGGGCCGCGATCGGAGATCGCGATCGTCGGCGGAAACGCGGGTGACGCGCTCCGAGGGATGGCCGAGGGTGATTTCGACGGCGACGGGACACGAGAGATCGCCGTCGGAGCGTACCACTCCGACGAGCCCGACGGCGAACGCGTCGACTCCGGAACGGTCTACATCGTTCCGGCGGAGCGGCTCGACGGCGTCTCTCAGATTACGGTGCCCGGAGACGACGACGTGAGGATTCACGGCCCGATCAGCTTCGGCCACTTCGGTCGCTCGATCGCGACGGGTGACGTCGACGCCGACGGGAAGGACGACCTGTTCATTTCGGCATACGCGTCACGCGTCGACGAGAAGTCGATCGAAGCGTCGGGTGAGGCGTTCCTGATCTTCGGCGAGGATCCGTTCGAAACCGTGGATCTCAAGGAGACCGAGGCCCCCCGGTTCGTGAGCCGCTCGCGCTGGGACCTCTTCGGCCTCCCCGTCCTTCTCGAGGACCTCAACGCCGATGCGTCCGACGACCTCGTCGTGGCCGCTCAGTTCTCGGGCGGGCCCGACAAGAAGCGCCGGTGGTGCGGAGAGGTACACGTCTTTCTGGGAAGCCTGAGGTCGGTCATCGAGGCCAAGGCCGGCGAACCGAAGCTCGCGGACGTCACTGTGGTCGGTCCGGAAGAGGATTACGCGATCGGAGGTTCGCTCCTCGTCGCGCGGATCGCCGCAGGCAGCCGGCCGGATCTCGTCATCGGTGCGCCCGACGCCCCGGGCGCAGACCCCGAGGTCCCCCGCGCCGGAAGGCTCTACCTGATCCCGGCCTCCATGCTCTCCCGCCGAGCGACCCTGCCTGAGCGATCCCCCCTGCCGATTCCCGCGTACTAGCGAGTCAGGATCTCGACGATGTCCCCGGGCGCGAGCTCGTGCTCGAGTCCCACGTCCTGCCCCGGAAACTTCGCCGACGCGCCCCAGACCTTCCCGCGCTTCGCGACGCCGGCCAGGTCCCCGTGGATCTCCCGGGCGAGATCGTGGACCGTGGAGCCGGTCATGACGGCGAAGGCCATCGGCTCGTCCCGGGAATCCGGGTCGCGCGCGACCACTACGATGCGGTCGAGGAAGAGGCAGAGCGCCTCCCCGACGCCGCGCAGCAGTTGCCCATCGATCGGGTGCCCGAACACGCGCGCCTCAGGGAGAAGCGACCGCACGGACTCGACCGCACCGTCTCCCTCGACGTCGCGCTTCGCCGCAAACACGATCGCGCCTTTCACGGACGGGGACCGCCCGCCCGGAACGGTGCCGACCGAGAGCTCCGCCTTCGCGCCGATCTCCCTCAGACGTTCACTGAGTACCTCGAGCTGCGACTCGGCGTCACCCGTGAGGTCTATCACGAGTCCGAGGAGGTCGGCGTTCAGCACCGCCTCCTTGAGTCCGGTGGCGTAGGAGAGCGTGTCGATGGAGTCGTCGGGAACGGCCGGGAGGTCGACGATCTCGAACTCGAACCCGCCGAGGTTGAACATGCCGACGTTCGGCTTGAGAGTCGTGTAGGGGTAGTCCGCGACCTCCGCATCGGCGCCCGTGAGAGTGCGGAAGACGCTCGTCTTCCCGGAGTTCGGGAGACCGATCAGCGCGACCTCGCCGAGCCCGCGCTTCCTCACGGAGAACGGGTCGACGTGACCGCGCGCTCCACTCGACAGGACGTGTTCGACCTTCCGGAGCTCCTCGATTAGCCGTTCGTACTTCTTCCGCATCTCCTGGTAGGGCCCCTTGAACTCGGGCCAGTCAGAGAGGTAGCGCTCGAGGATAGCAATTTCCTCCGAAGGGGACTTCCCTTTCGTCTCGCTCTTGATCTTCCGCCAGAGGTCCCGGTGTGATATCGGCATAGACTCGGGGTTTCTCCAGGAGCGGAACCGCTTCGCGCGCTTCCGCCGCCTGCGGCGCTACCGTCGCGCGCCCGCCTTCTTCTTGTCGGCGTTGAAGACCTTCCAGTACATGTCTTCCGAGGACTCCGCTTCGTCCTCGTCGAACCCGACGCGCTTCATGACCCTCAGGACGAACGCGTCCGCATCCCGCTCCTGGTTCCTCTTGTCGGCCTTCGCGAGGTAGTAGTGCCCCCACTCGTGCGCCGCGAGATGCCACGCCGCGAGCACGGCCGTCTCGGGCTTCTTCTCGGCCATGTGATAGAGGTTGTGGATGAACCCGAAGTCGTAGACGGGCACGATCGCCTTGTACTCGTCGTTGGTGAGGAGGACCTGCCCACCTGTGGTGTCCCAGTGCCTCAGGCGGAGCGACCTCGACGAGTAGCCGTCCCGGACGTGGAGCGCCTTGTAGACGAGCGACCCGATCTGGCTGTGGACCGTTGCCATGTAGCGGAAGCCCGAGCGGACTCTCTTCACCCACTCGACCTCGCTTCTGAGCTTCGTGCTCACGTGCGGTCCTCCTTGCAGAACATCATAGCACACCATACCACACACGTGGGACGTGCCCGGCGCACAGAGAGAGGGGCGGCGTCGAGCGCCGCCCCTCTCGTGTACATGCGGGTGCGCCTGCCGTGGCGCTCCCTACTTGAGAACCATGAGTTTCCCGCTGGCCGTCAGGCCGTCGACGTCCAGACGAGCGAAGTAGACACCCGTCGCCACACGGTTGCCGCGGTTGTCCATGCCGTCCCAGACCGCCGATCCGGCGCCGCCCGGCATCCTCTCGTTCACGAGGTTCCTCACCTCGCGCCCGTTCACGTCGTAGATCGTCACTTCGACGAGGCCGCCCTCGGTCGGAACCGTGTAGGCGATCGCCGTCGTCTCGACGAACGGATTCGGGCTCGCGGGCTTCATTCCGAAGACGTAGGTCTCACCCTCGATGCCGGTCTCCACGAGATCGGCGTCGAACGTGAAGAGCATCTCCTCGGCGCTCAGCGACGGGTTAACGACCACCATCGTGACGAAGTCAATGCCGTCGAACCCGTTGACGGTGATGTCGCCGTTCCCCCAGGGGTTCAGCTCGAACGGACCGACCTCGCTCGTGACGCCCCCGTTCGCCCGGCAGTTGCAGTGCGCCGCGTTCGGCATCGCGATGAGCGCGGGGCCGTCGTAGTAGATGTGCAGCCCGGTCTCACCGCTGCCCGGATTGTTGAACTGAACGTAGTTCGCGGCCATGTGGTCGGGCCGCCAGCCCACGAAGGTCGTCTCATCAATGATCGGGTAGACGCTGTGGTACTCGGTCGTGTGGGTGAGCGGCCACATTGCGGCCTCGTGATAGTGGCTGCCGTCGTCGCGCCAACCGGTGAACCAGTTCCAGATGCAGAACTCGACGAACGCGTCCTCGAGCTCGATGCCGAAGTCGTTGAGCCTGGCCGCCATCCCGTTGTACTCGGACGTGATGACGTCGTACTCGTCCCAGATGCTCGGAACGATCCAGGGATCGACGTACTCGGTCAGGAAAATGTTCCAGACGACCGACCCGTACTTGCGCATGCCGGTGGGATCATCCCAGTCCAGCGACTCGTACGGCTTGTTGAGGTACCACCCGATGTAGCCGAGGTAGTCGTTGACCTCCGTGTAGAGGGTCTCCTCCGCCCACATCGAAGTGCACTCCTTGTACCAGACGTTCACGTCGATGTTGTGAGCGTTCTGGCACGCGTGGGAGAACTCGTGCGCGAGCGTGATCTTCATCGGGTCCTCCGGGTCCGCGTACCCGTACCCGATGAAGTCGTTGTCGATGACGACGAAGCTCGTCGCGTCGTTGTAGGGCGTGCTTGGCACGGTGTAGCTGCCCTGGCAGTACCCGAAGAGCCCACTCCCGAGGGCCTGGAGGTAGATATCATAGAGATCGCTGCCACCACCGCCGTCGGGATCGCTGCCGTCGGCCGGAGGCTGCCTGAACTCCCACTGATTGATTTCGGCCTCCCAGACCTCCTCGGACCGCATCATCACGGCGTCACGGAAGCTCGTGTTCGGCCAGCCGTTGATCCTGTGCACGCCGGCCGTGTCGTAGTGGATCCGGAAGTGCTCGGTCTCGACGTACGTCGCGCATGTGGGTCTGGCGCGGAGCCCGCGAATCTCAGCCTCGACTTCCCCGGGGAGCGTCCCGTCCTCGAGGGCCTTCGTCAGTTCCTCCGCGAGGGGCAGCCCACACTTGCCGAAAAGACCGCCGCGATACTCCATCGGGAGCTTGTCGGGAGAGTAGACCGCGTACGCCTTGAGCAGCATCATCTGCGGGTAGTCGATGGCACGCTCTTCGTACGCCGCGTGGATCGCTTCACTTGAGGTCATCTCCTCGATGTTCTTCCGCGCCGAC
>JALGVN010000132.1 GCA_025774645.1 bacterium | reverse complement strand
TGGAGGAGGAAGGAAGCGCTCCGGGCGACGCTCGAGCGGCGTCCCGACCTCCTCGACGAGACGAAGCTGACGGACGAGGATCGAGAGATACTCGATGAGATAGAGGGAGAACGAGAGGACCCGGCGTCGCGGTGAGAGCGGAGCGCGAGGTCCCGGACACCAGGGGAGCAGAGATGAACGAGAAGGTGAAGGAGATCGAGCAGAGGTTCCTGCGGGACGAGCCCGCCGAATTCAGCATCGGCGACACCGTCCGCGTGCACGTCCGGATTCGCGAGGGCGAGAAGGAGCGCACGCAGGCGTTCGAAGGCACGGTCATCGCGAGATCCGGGAACGGTCCGAACGAGACGTTCATGGTGCGAAGGGTGACGTCGGGGATCGGCGTGGAGAGGATCTTCCCCGTGAGCTCGCCGAACGTCCAGAGCATCGTCGTGACCCGCCGTGGCAAGGCGAGACGCGCGAAGCTGTACTACCTCAGGAAGAGGACAGGGAAGTCCGCCAAGACGAAGGCGAGGGACATCCGGTAGCCCGACCCCGGCCGCTCAGGCCGGTCGGGCGCCGCTTCCGCGGGAGAGCCCGGGTGATGGCGGAGACCGAGAAGAGCGTAGAGGAGACGGCGGCAGTCGACGCCGCCGACGGGGTCGGTGAGGTGGACGTCTCGGTCGATCGCGCGGCGATCTCGCGCATGAACGTCAGCGAAGTAAGAGAGCACGTCGCCGGAGCTCCACCGGAGCCCGGCGATTCTCTTTGGCAGGAGCTCTCGGCCGATCCGCGCAAGGGGGTCCGGGAGATCTGCACCCGCCTCCTCCGCGAGCGCGCGGCCGCGGCGTGGGAGGCGAGCCACCGGGCCGCGATGCGGAGCTCGGAGGAGGAGCTCTGGGCCGGAGGCGCCAGGCTCGTGGCTGGTGTCGACGAGGCCGGGCGAGGGCCGCTCGCGGGACCTGTGACGGCAGCCGCGGTCATCCTCCCGCGCGACCTCTCGATCCGCGGGATCGAGGACTCGAAGAAGCTCACGCCCGAGAAGCGTGAGGAGCTCTACGGTCTCATCACGAGGGAGGCGATCGCGTTCGGAGTCTCGAGCGTCTCCGAGACGATCATCGACGAGATCAACATTCTGAGGGCGACGCAGAGGGCGATGCGCGAGGCGGTGGCCGGACTCGGCGAGCCGCCCGATCACGTCCTCATCGACGGGGACGTGGTTCCCAGCCTCGGCTTCCCCCAGACTGCGATCCACGGGGGCGACGAGACCTCCACGGTGATCGCGGCGGCCTCGATCATCGCGAAGGTGACGAGGGACAGACTTCTCCTCAAGTACGACGAGCGGTACCCTGGGTACGGGTTCGCTCAGCACAAGGGATACGGTACGCCCGAGCATCTCGCGGCGCTGACGAGGCTCGGCCCGTGCGAGATCCACCGTCGTTCGTTCCGCACCGTGCTCGACGCCGACGGAGGGTTCTCCGAGCACTACCTCAGGTTCCGCTCCGAACTCCTCGACGCGGGAACCTCCAAAGAGCTCGAGACCATCGCCTTGGGCATCGCCCGGGAGAAGGAAGAGCTCGCCTCCTTCGAGCTCTCGAAGCTCCGATCCCTCTACAAGCGCTGCTACGTCCGCGCGAAGGCCGGGATGTCCAGGGCGCGGTAGGCTCCGAGAGCCGCCCCAGGCCGCCCGAAGCGCGGCAGATTCCCCCACACGCTTCCCCTTGGTATCGCATTCATGAACACATCCGGCATCGGCTCGCTCGCCGAAGAGATCGCGGCGTGTTTCCTCCGCATGTGCGGGTACGCCGTGCTCGAGCGGAACTACCGGTTCCTTCGGAAGGAGATCGACATCGTTGCGGAGAAGGGCGGGAGGCTCGTCTTCGTCGAGGTGAAGTTCCGGCGCTCCGTGGCCCGCGGACTCCCGCGGGAGGCGGTCGACGCGAGGAAGATCCGTCACATCGTCTTCGCGGCGCGCGGGTATCTGTCGGAACGGCGGCGCGAGTCGTCGCGCTGTCGGTTCGATGTCATCGAGATGAGGCTCGGGAAGGGCGGGACCGCGCTCGTCGTCGAGCACATGGTGGGGGCGTTCGACGCGGAAGGGAGGTGACGCCGTGCTCGCGACGGTGTTTTCGGGAGGGGTGTCCGGGATCGACGGGTACATCGTCCGCGTCGAGGCGGACGTGAGTCGCGGGCTCCCGTCGTTCGCGACGGTCGGCCTCGGCGACAGCGCGGTGAGGGAGGGACGCGACCGGGTCGCGTCGGCGATCAGGAACTCGGGGCTCACGTTTCCGGTCGAGCGCATCACGGTGAACCTCGCGCCGGCCGACGTCAGGAAGGAGGGCGCGGGATTCGATCTCCCGATCGCGATCGGGATCCTGGCGGCGACGGGGCAGGTCGACCGTCGCCTTCTCGACCGCTACGCCATCGCTGGGGAGCTCGCTCTCGACGGATCGACGCGGCGCGTGAACGGCGTCCTCCCGGTGGCGATTGCGGCCGAGCGCGAGGGGCTCGGGGGCGTGCTGGTGCCGCTCGGGAACGCGCTGGAGGCGGCCGCGCTCGACTCGCTCCGGGTTCTCCCAGTCGGGAGCCTGCGCGCGGCGGTGCGAGTGCTCTCGGGCGGACCGCCCGACGAGATGCCGGCCGGCACGGAGCGCGCGATTCGGAGCGACCACGGACGTGGGACGCCGGTCGACCTCGCGGAGGTCCGCGGCCAGGCGACCGTGAAGCGCGCCCTCGAAGTGGCGGCGGCCGGCGGGCACAACCTCCTCATGGTCGGGCCGCCCGGGGTCGGGAAGACGATGCTCGCGAAGCGGCTTCCCGGCATCCTGCCGTCTCTGACCCGCGGAGAGGCGCTCGTCGCGACGATGGTCTGGAGCGTCGCGGGTCTCCTTCCACCCGGCGCGGGGCTTCTCAGGCGGCGGCCGTTCCGCGCGCCCCACCACACGGCGTCCGAAAGCGCGCTCGTGGGAGGTGGACGCGTGCCGCGGCCGGGCGAGATCAGCCTCGCGCACGCGGGGGTGCTGTGCCTCGACGAGCTGCCTGAGTTCCGGCGGAACGCCCTCGAGGCGATGCGGCAGCCGCTCGAAGAGGGGAGCGTCACGATCACGCGCGCGATGTCGACCGTCTCGTTTCCCTCCGACTTCATGCTGGTCGCCAGCATGAACCCGTGCCCCTGCGGAAACCTCGGGCACCCGACGAAGCCCTGCCGGTGCACGCCGGCGACGGTGAGGCGATACCTCTCGCGCGTCTCGGGGCCGCTCATGGACCGGATCGACATCCAGGTCCACGTGCTTCCGCCCACCGTGGGGGAGCTCGAGGGCGAGCTGCCGGCGACGAGCGAGACGAGCGAGGTCGTCCGGGAGCGCGTCGAGAGGGCGCGGGGACTTCAGGCCGCACGGGCGACCGGGGCGTGTGCCCTGACGAACGCCGGGCTCCCGGTGGGAGAGCTCCCCCGCGTGGCGGCCCTGACCGGGGAGGGCCGCGCCATCCTGCGGGGCGCAGTTTCGAGGCTCGGGCTCTCGGCCCGCGCCTACCATCGGGTTCTGCGGATCGCCCGGACGATCGCCGATCTGGCGGGTGCAGAGGTCCTCGAACCCGCGCACGTGGCCGAGGCCGTGCAGTACCGGAGCCTCGACCGGACCGGTCCCGCGACCCGATAGCGGCGGTCGCTGGTTGCCAACTGGACAGGATTATGCTATACGTGAAAGTGACACAATCTGTCTTGGACTTGAAGCGAGGAGGCGACCGAAATGCGGCGTATCCCCGGGCTTTTCGTTGTGTTCTGCCTGATCGGCGCGGTGGCGCTTGCGCCCTTCGCAGGTGCACAGGCGGCCCCGGAGCGGGGGATCGACCCCGAGATCGAGGCCCTCCAGCGTGAGATCGACGCGAGGGGGCAGCACTGGACCGCGAAGCGGAACTGGACGTCTGACCTGACCGACGAGGAGTTCGAGGGGCTCCTCGGGTTGCGGATCCCGCCCGAGGCCGCTCGGAGGTTCGCCGCCCTCAACGAGTCGCAGTTTCCGGTGAGACGCGACCTCCCCGAGACGTTCGACTGGCGAGACGCAGACGGCATGACCGCCGTCAAGCACCAGGGCGGCTGCGGGAGCTGCTGGGACTTCGCGGCGACCGGCTGTCTCGAGGCCGTGGTCAAGATCCACGAGGGGATCGAGTACGACCTCTCCGAACAGCAGATCCTCTCGTGCGCGACGCCGGAGTACGGTTGCGACGGAGGCTGGATGGCGTGGGCGTGGGGCTACGTCCGCGAGAACGGCGCGGTCCTCGAGAGCTGCATGCCGTACCAGGGCGACGACACGGTCCCGTGCAACGACGGTCCGTGCGAGAAGATCGCGCTCACCAGCGACTGGATCGACGTTCCCAACAGCGAGGCCGCGCTCAAGACGGCCATCATGACCGCTCCGATCGCCATCACGTTCCGCGTCTACAGCAACTTCGGCGACTACGGCTCGGGCTGCTACGAGCACGAGGGCGACGACCCGCCGAACCACGCCGTCGTCTGCCTCGGCTGGGACGACAGCGGGTGCGGCGGGGAGGGCGCGTGGCTGTGCAAGAACAGCTGGGGGGAGAGCTTCGGCGACCTCGGCGGCTACTTCTGGATCAAGTACGGCACGTGCAACTTCGCATCGACCGCACAGCTCCTCTACTACTACGACGGCACGCAGATCGTCTACAAGGGCCACGACATATACGACGGTCGCGACGTCGGCCGCGACGGCGTCGGCGACGGCGACGGGCGGGCGGATCCCGGCGAGACGGTCTCGTTCCCCGTCACGCTCAAGAACGACCTCCTGGCTCCACCCCGGACTGGAGTCGCGGCGACCCTCTCGACCTCCTCGAGCCGCGTGACGATCACGCAGGGGAGTTCTTTGTACGGAGCGTGGGGGAGGAGGCCGAGTTCGTCCTGACGATCTCGGCGGACATGGCCTACACGAGGAACGACACGTTCGCCCTCGTCCTCGGTCCGGTCCCGGTGCTGCTCGTGGACGACGACGGCGGGGAGTCGACGCAGTCGTACTTCGTGAGCGCGCTCGAGAACAACGGGTACGCGTTCGGCACGTTGGTCGAGGAGCTCGACGGCGACATCACGCTCGCGGAGCTCGAGCGCTACGCCGTGGTCGTATGGGACAACGGCTGGGGCGGCAAGCTCGGCGACGCGAACCGCGATGCGGTCGCACAGTATCTCGATGCGGGTCGTCCGCTCATGATCTCGGGCGAGGACATCGGGTGGTTCATGAACTACCAGAACGACCCCGTGCTGGTCGGGTTCTACGAGGACTACCTCCACGCGGACTACATCGAGGACGATTCCGGGTTCCGGAGTCTCGACGGCATTCCCGGCGACCCGATCGGCGACGGCCTCTCGTTCACGCTGAACGGGGAAGGCTGCGCCATGAACCAGTTCTACCCAAGCGAGATCGACCCGAGATCGGGGGCCGAGCCGGTCTTCGAGTACTCCCCTGGCCTCGAAGGCGGTACCTCGCGTTCGGACTCGAGGGCGTGACGAGCTCGGCCGACCGCGACACGATCATGCGCCGGAGCGTCGAGTGGCTCGCGGGAGGTTCCTGGCCCGACACCGAGCAGCCCGATGTGACGCTCACGTCGCCGGTCGGGGGCGAGGAGCTCGCCGGAGGGGAGACACACGAGATCACGTGGGGCGCCACCGACAACGTCGGCGTGACCTCGATCGACATCCTCTGTTCGTGGGACAGCGGGGCGACGTACCCCGACGTCGTGGCGACCGGGCTGCAGAACGACGGCTCGTTCACCTGGAGCGTGCCCGACACGTCGAGCACGACCTCTAGGATCCGCGTGATCGCGCGCGACGCGGCGGGTCTGGCCTGGTACGACGACTCAGACGACGACTTCGCGACGACCGGCGGCACGGGCATCGACGACGGAGGGATGAGGCGGTTTGCTCTCGAGCAGAACGTGCCGAACCCGTTCAATCCGATGACGCACATCGCCTACTCGATTCCGCGGTCGGCACGCGTCGAGCTCAGGATCTACGACGTGAGCGGCAAGGTCGTTCGCCGGCTCGTCGACACGGAGCTCCCGGCCAACGACTACGTCGCGGTCTGGAACGGCCGCAACGACGACGGGCAGGCGAGCGCGTCGGGCATCTACTTCTACCGACTGACCGCCGACGGGCAGGAACTGGCAAGGAAGATGATCCTCCTGAGGTAGCCCGCTCCGGCAGGGGAGGATGCGGAAGGACAGGGACAGTGATGAAAAGAACCGCGGCGGCGTGCGCAATCGCAGCGGTGCTCGGGCTCGTGGCGGTGCCGGCTGCGGCCGACGACTACAACTACGTGCTGACGGGGTCGGGGAGCTTCCTCGTCAACGGGGCTACCTACAGCGGTACCTTCCTCTCCGGACTCACCGGTGTGTAGCATCTCTCCGTCGACGACTCGCTGTGGCCCGACGCGGCGGACACGACGGCGCGCTTCGACTACATCTGGGAGACGTTCTTCACGGACAACTACGACGACACCGCCGGATCGGAAGCGTGGTTCGGGTACTTCGACGCCGGGACGCTGCCGACGGCTCCCGTGTTCGGGTACGATACGACCGCTCCGGGCGGGCTGGTCGCAGGCTCCGCGAGCTTCACGATCATGGTGCGCGACGACAACGGGGACGGCGTCCTCTCCCAGACGGAGAAGCACGGGAACTGCCAGTTCACGGCGACGTTCGCGGTCGATCCGGATCAGGGCAACGGAGTGTTCGACGACATGTGCGGCTACGGGGCGGCCACGTCCGGGAACTTCCGGTTCGTGAACCCGCCCGGAACGAACCAGATCATGATCTTCGGAGACCTCCACACCTACGACTGCGAGCAGCCGGTGGAGGGGCTTCCGTGGAGCTGGATCAAGGCGCTCTATCTGTAGCAGGCACCACGTCTCACGGGGCACGTAATTGACGAGGCCCGGGCATCTGCCCGGGCCTCGTCGATGGAGCAGCCTCCGCCACCCACGTCGTCCCGTGTGCGCCCCAGCATCCGGCCGCTCTGGCCGGGTCTGGAGGCCGTCTCTCCGGGGTTGACGCCTCCTCAATCAGCCGATAGCATACGGCATACGCTTGAGCGGGGTTGCGGGCCGCATCACACGGACTCGGGCGCAGTTCGGGGCTCGACCCCGTTTGTGACGTCTGACCGCGCCTAGCCTGAGCGCTCCCGGTACAGGAGGGACGATTGCCGCGCACAGCCAAGCCCCATCGCCTCGTCGTCTGGTTCTTCTTTCTCTCGGGTATCGCCGGCCTCGTCTACGAGGTCGTCTGGACGAGGCTCCTCGAGCGCGTCATGGGAGCCACCGTCTACTCGATCACGACCGTCCTCACCGTCTACATGGCAGGCCTCGCGCTCGGGAGCTTCCTCGCCGGGAAGTACATCGACCGACGTGACGACCCACTCCGCGTCTACGGCGTGCTCGAGGGCGCGATCGGCATCTACTGCCTGCTCGTTCCCCTCATCATCACGGCGACGATCCCGATCTACCGCGCGTTCTATCAGAACCTCGACACGACGTTCCACACGTTCAGCATCGTCCGGTTCCTGATCTCCGGGCTCGTCCTCATCATCCCGACGACGCTCATGGGGGCGACGCTCCCCGTCCTCTCCAAGTACTTCACCACGCGCTACGACCGTCTCGGGCAGACCGTGGGCGGGCTGTACGCGGCCAACACGTTCGGCGCCGTGGTCGGCTCGTTCGCGGCGGGCTTCCTCCTCATGCCGTTCCTCGGCATCTGGGGGACGATCGTCGTCGCTGCCGCCCTCAACATCGTGGTCGCCGGGCTCGTCATGTGGCTCCATCAGCGGGACCTGAGCGTCGCCGGAGCCGCGGCGAAGAGCGGCGAAGCGAGGAAGAAGCGCGACCGCGCGAAGAAGAGGTCCGGTCGCGAGGGCGCGAAGGGCGAGAGCGCGCAGGGGGAGGCCGCGAAGAAGCGCGCGACGGCGGCCGACCACGGGAAGTTCATTCCGTCTCAGAGCCTGCTCGCGTTCGTCCTCGTTGCGTTCGCGCTCTCCGGGTTCGCGGCGATGGTCTACCAGATCTCCTGGATGCGGACGCTCTCGCTCGTGATCGGTTCGTCGGTCTACGCCGTGAGCATCACGCTCACCGCGTACATCCTCGGGCTCGGGCTCGGCGCCGCCATCTTCTCCAGGTTCGTCGACCGCACGAAGGACCTCATCGGAACGTTGAGCCGGCTCCAGATAGGGATCGCCGCCGCGGCGCTCGTCGTCGTCCCGGTCCTCGGCAGGCTTCCGCTCATGATGATCGGACTCGTGCGCGACATGAGCGGCAACTTCGCCGGCTTGATCGCCGCCGAGTTCCTGATCGTCTTCCTCGTCGTGCTCATCCCGACGACGCTCATGGGCGGCATCTTCCCGACGGTCGTCAAGATCTTCACGAAGCGCGTCGACACCGTCGGGCGTGCGGTCGGAAACGTCTACGCGTCGAACACGGTGGGTGCCATCGTCGGCTCGTTCGCGGGCGGGTTCCTCCTGATCCCGTGGCTCGGGATCCAGGGGGCGATCACGGTCGCGGTCGTCGTGAACGTCGTGCTCGGCATCGTCCTCGTCCTCCTGAGCCCGGTCGCGAAGTGGGCGGTGAAGGTGGGGGGGGCGGCGGCCGGACTCGTCGTCCTCGTCGTGTTCGTGACGCTCGTGCCGCAGTGGGACCAGCAGATCATGGCGAGCGGGGCCTACCTCTACGCCGACATGTACGCCGACCAGATGCAGTCCTCGGACATGTCGCGCGAGGATGCGATCCGCCTCTTCGGGAAGATCCTCTATCACAAGGAGGGCGTCGCCTCGACGGTCACCGTCAGGCAGGCGCGGAGCGACATCTACCTCCAGTCGAACGGAAAGACCGAGGCGTCGACCGGTCCCGACATGAGGACCCAGAAGCTCCTCGCGCACGGACCGATGATGCTCCACGCCGACCCGAAGAGCGTCCTCGTGATCGGACTCGCGAGCGGAGTCACCGTGGGGGCGGTCGAGCGGTACCCTGTCGAGCGGATCGACACCGTCGAGATCGAGCCCGCCATGGTCGAGGTCGCGAGCACGTTCTTCGCCGAGGCGAACCAGCACGCGCTCGACGACCCGCGGCACAGGGTGATCATCGAGGACGGGCGGAACCACGTCGCGTTCACCGACTCGAAGTACGACGTCCTCATATCCCAGCCGTCGAACCCGTGGATCGTCGGCATCTCGAACCTGTTCACGAGAGAGTTCTTCGAGCTCGCGAAGGCCAGGATGAACCCGGGCGGGGTCGTCGGGTTCTGGTTCCAGGCGTACAACATGTCGCCCGACGAGTTCCGGATGATCGTGCGGACCTTCAACGACGTCTTCGAGCACGCGAGCGTCTGGGAGTTCGACCCCGGCGCCGACTACATGCTCATCGGCACGGTGGGGAAGACGTCGCTCGACTGGGGGCTCCTGAGGGAGCGGCTGGCCGATCCTGAGATCGGCGGCGACCTCGCGTCGATCGGGGTCGTGGACCCGCTGGACTTCACGGGGCTGTTTGTCCTGAACGAGACGACGATCTCCGCGTACGTCGGCCACGGCCCAATTCATACCGACAACGGGCTCGAGCTCGAGTTCTCCGCCCCCAAGAGCATGTACCGGAAGTCGAAGACCGAGCAGCTCGCCGCGCTCGCGCCGCACCGCCGCGACCCGGGCCCGATCATGACCGGACTGCCCGAGGGTGACGCCGCCGAGGGCGTCTTGAGGGCGGTCACCGCTCGGGCGATCGCGAGGAAGCTCCTCGCGGACGGGCTCATGCATGAGGGCGAGGGGCGTACGCAGGACGCGCTCGACGCTTACAGCCAGGCCAACCAGGCGAGTCCGAACGAGCGCGAGGTCGACCGCGCATTGTCGCGGTTGCTCTGCGGGGTGGCGGGGAGCTACGTCCGGAGCCAGCAGTACGCCGAGGCCATGCAGTACTACCTTGCGGCCGTCGTGGCCGGAGACGAGTTCCCGCAAGCGCACTGCCTCCTGGGCTCGAACTACCTGAGGCTCGGGCAGCTCGAGGAAGCCAGGGCGGAGCTCGAACGGTCGCTCGAGCTCGATCCCGACTACGCCGACGCCCACCTGAGCCTCTCGATGGTCTACGGTCAGATGGGTCTGATCGAGGAGCAGGTCGCGTCGCTCGAACGCTACCTCGAGAACGCCCCGGCGGCGAGCAACGCCGACGAGGTGAAGGCGCAGATCGCGACGCTCAGGCGGGCGACCGGCCGCTAGGGTGTGCCGCCGTCCGGAGCTCACATGAGACGATTCCCGACCATCATCCTGATCGGAGCCGCGGCGGCGCTCGCGTGCTGCTCGGCCTCCTGCGCGACGTCGGCGGACGACTCCACCGAGAGCGCGGTCGACGCGGACGGCTACGCGCCGCGCCGCGAGGCGATGGTCGAGCGGCAGATTCGGGAGCGTGGCGTCGAGGACCCGCTCGTGCTCGAGGCGATGCTCGCGGTCCCGAGACACCTCTTCGTTCCGGAGGAGATCCGTGGGTACGCGTACTACGATCAACCGCTCCCGATCGGGTACGAGCAGACGATCTCACAGCCGTACATCGTGGCGCTCATGACCGAGCTCATGGAGCTCGAGGGTGGGGAGACCGTCCTCGAGATCGGCACCGGCTCGGGGTATCAGGCAGCGGTCCTGGGCGAGATCGCCGCGACCGTCTACACGATCGAGATCGTCGAGCCGCTGGCCGAAAGGGCGCTGGCGGTGCTCGAGAGCCTCGGGTACGAGAACGTCCACGTGAGGTTCGGGGACGGCTACCGGGGCTGGCCCGAGCGCGCGCCGTTCGACGCGGTGATCGTGACGGCCGCTCCCGAGGAGGTGCCCGAGCCCCTCGTCGAGCAGCTCGCCGTCGGCGGGAAGCTCGTCATCCCGGTCGGCGGGGCGTACCAGGAGCTCGTGCAGATCACGAAGACGGAAGACGGCACGACCGTGCGGGAGATCATCCCCGTGCGATTCGTGCCGATGACGGGCGAGGCGCAGGAGAAGGTGCGGGCCGGGGAGTAGCTGCCGGCGAGCATGGCAGGAGCGGGAGGGGCATGACGGGTCTTGTGAACCAGCGTTCGGGCACGGCGAGGCACGTCGCGGTCGCTCTCCTCGTGATGGTCCTCTGTGTCGCGTATTTCCTCTGGCGCGAGGAGGCGACGGTCGGCGGGTTCGGGTTCCCGCTGGACGACTCGTGGATCCACGCGCAGTTCGCGAGGAACGTCGCGAGCGGCGACGGGTTCTCGTTCAACCCGGGCGTGCCGGAGCCCGGCTCCACGGCTCCGCTCTGGACGCTCGTCTCCGCGGTGGGCTACAAGCTGACCGGCAACAGCGTCCTCGCCGGGAAGCTCATCGGCGTCATCTTCCTCGCGTTCTCGGTCTACCTGACGTACGCCCTCGTCCGGACGATCTCCGACGACCGGCGGGAAGCGCTCTTCGCCGCCGTCGTCGTCGCGGCCCTGCCGCGACTCATCTGGGCGAGTCTCTCCGGGATGGAGGTGACGCTCGCGGTGGCGCTCTCCCTCGGCGGGATCCTCGCGCACGTGCTCTGGGGCAGCATCGAAGACCGGCGCCAGTACGTCTCCACTGCGCTCCTCGGTCTCGCGACGCTGGCCCGGCCGGAGTGCGCCGTCTTCTTCGTCGCGACGTCGGTGGACCGCGTGCTCCGCGGGACGTTCATCCGGTGGAGGGACCTGGCCGCGCGCGAGTGGCTCGTTCCCGCCGCGCTCCACGTCGTGCTCTTCGTCGCGGTGCTCGCGCCGTTCATGCTCTTCTCGAAGCGGTTCGGGATCGGGTTCCTCCCGAACACGGCGTACGCGAAGGCGCTCCTGTGGCGGTCGGGACTCATCGCCTCGGTCGCGCTCCGGGACTCGAAGGAGCTCCTGCGCTCGTTCACCGTGCGGCCGTTCGACTACTACGTGTCGTTCCTGCGGGAGGGCCTGAACAACAACCCGCTCCTGTTCATGTTCGCGGGCGTCGGGTTCCTGAGGATGGTCTTCCACGAGCCGTACGCGAAGGGCACGAGGCACAGGACGTTCGTGATCCCGCTCGCGGTGATCCTCTTCCCGCTCGCGATGGGGATCTTCGTTCCGTTCGGCGACGCCTCGTACCAGGAGGGACGGTACGCCGCGCCCGCGGCACCGCTCCTCCTCATCCTGGGGACGGTCGGCATGTACGGTGCTGCGCGCTACGCCGTGCGGATCTTCGCCGACGCGAAGTCGCTGGGCGAGCCGGCGCGCGTCGTGATGGTGCGGAGTCTCCTCTGGCTTTTCATGTTCCTCGCGCTCTCCGCCCAGGCGAGGAACATGTGGTACGGCGGCCGGCTGTACGGAAGAGAGGTCGCGAACATCGAGCAGATGCAGGTCACGCTCGGAAAGTGGATCGCCGCGAATCTGCCCGAGGACGTGGTCGTCGCCACGAACGACGTC
>JALGVN010000131.1 GCA_025774645.1 bacterium | reverse complement strand
GACGCAGTCGAGCGCCACCGGGTCGGTCGCCAGGAGGATGCTGTTCGGCGCGTCGCCGCCGAAGGAGGGCCACGGTGTCGGGGGCGTGTTCAGGTGTTCCCAGTTGCCGAAGAGCGCGTCGCAGATCGTGAGCACGGTCTTCCCGCCGATGTGGTGGTTCGCGTACATCTCGATCAGGGGACTGTAGTCCGGCGACCAGTAGGGCCCGCTCGGGAAGACGTGGTTGTGCAGATAGTCGCAGCGGTTGAACGAGCCGAAGTGGTTCTTGAACGAGAGCGACATGCCGGCGTAGTCGTGAGCCTTCGCGATCGGCATGTTGATGAGATAGTCGGCCTCCACGAGGCACTTCGCGATCGGCCGGTCACTGATGCTGCCGCTCGGCGAATCGAAGCGGAGGAACGCGGTGTCGCTGAACGCCTGCTCGTTCGTGATCCACTCGTCGAAGTTCACCCCCGGATAGTCGCACCCGTCCACGAAGCGCTGGGGCACGATCCCTACGTTGTAAGGGGTGTGCGTCACGTCGAAGACGGTGATGTCCGAGGGCGCGAACCCGTAGGCCACGAGCCCGCCCAAGAGCGCGTTCACCGGCTCGATGACCGCGTCGATCGCGTTGCCCGTCGGCGGATCGGCCGTGATGTTGTTGAGGTTCACCTTGATCGCGAGCTTCTGCCCCGGCTCGAAGTCAGGGATGAGCACCTGCCAGGCGCCACGGACGCTCTGGGTGCCCGTCAGCGTGAGGAGACCCTCGGTCACCATGGCGGTGACCACGTCCTGATCGATGTACTCGCCGTACCAGTCCGTCCCGAAGTCCCAAGAGGTCGCGTCCGTGTCCCGGACGTGGACGACCAGACCGGGGAAGTCCGCCCCCCTCCCCGACCAGGCGGGGACGCGCTCCGCGTGGTCCGAGAGCGCGGTCGCGGAGATCTCGGCGTCGAGCACCCTGAGCGCGGGGACTCCCAGGAAGAGAAAGGCCAGGGCGACGACCGCGATGCCCGCGATCCACAGTGCCGGCCGGCCCCACCGAGCCGACGTTATGAACCCTGCGAACGGCACGCCGAGGAACAGCCACGACGTCGACGCCGCAGCGCGCTGGCACGGGTAGACGAGCCGGGAGGGTCTCCGTCCGGACCGGACGACGAGCCAGGCCAGAGCTGCGAGTCCGAGCACAATCGGCCACCCGAAAGCCCCGAATCGACCCGCGAATCGACGGTCTTCGTGCGCGTGCATGATGCCACCTCCGAGATGAGCCTCCGGCTTCGGGAGGATCCAAGCGTCTTCCGCCCTCTATCATTATACGACACGCGAGCGCCGCAGGTGGTAAAGGGAGTTCGAGCGCCCCGGCGCTCCGGGAGAAGCCCCACCGCTTGGGCCCTTCTCTGCCGCACGCGCAGGGTGAATGCGGGGCGCCGTAAGGGCGTCTCTCCACGTGACTTGACGAACGGGTCGACGCGTGCTATCTTCAGCAAGCACATTCAGAACCACTCGTAGCTCGCAGACGTAGTGGCCCACGTACCCGTGGATTAGACGCTCCGCTCGCGACTGCAGGTCAGCCGACGGGGCGTTGGCGCACTGGGGAGCAAGCGCCGGGAACGCGACGGCGAAGCGTCAGGGGGAGGATGCGTGTACCTCGGCATCGATATCGGCTCAATCAGCCTCAACCTGGTGCTGCTCGACGACGACCTGAACGTCGTGCGGGAGCGGTATATCCGCACGCTCGGGAAGCCGACCAAGGCCGCCCTCGGAGCGCTCGAGGAGCTTTCCACCACCGTCCCGCTCGACCGAATCAAGGGCGTGGCCCTGACCGGCGCCGGCACGGCCATCCTCGGCGAGCTCTACGGAATCGAGTCCTTGAACGAGATCGTCGCCCACGCGACCGCGACCGCCGCGTTCCACCCGGACGTGCGCACCATCCTCGAGATCGGCGGCGAGGACTCGAAGATCATCCTCCTCGAGAGAGACCCCGAGTCCGGACGCGTCCACACGCGCGACTTCGCGATGAACTCACTCTGTGCGGCGGGGACCGGGTCGTTCCTCGATCAGCAGGCGTCGCGCCTCGGCATCAGCATAGAGAAAGAGTGGGGCGAGCTGGCCCTCAGGAGCGTCCACGTCCCGCGGATCGCGGGACGCTGCTCCGTCTTCGCGAAGACTGACATGATCCACCTCCAGCAGGAAGGCACACCGGACTACGACATCGTCGCGGGCCTCTGCTTCGCGATGGCCAGGAACCTCGTCGCCGTGGTCGGAAAGGGGAAGGAACTCCTTCCCCGCATCGCGTTCCAGGGCGGCGTGGCGGCCAACGCCGGCATGGTCAGGGCGTTCAGGGAGATCCTCGAGCTCGACGAGGGTGAGCTCGTGATCCCCGAGCACTTCGCCTCGATGGGCGCCATCGGAGCGGTCCTCGTCAGGAAGGAGCGCGGGGAGCTCGGGACCATCGACTCCCTCGAGCCTATCCGCGAGTACCTCGCCGCCGAGCATCACGCGAGCGGTGCCGCGCACAAGATGCTCGTGGACGACGGTTACGAGATCCGCACGGAGCCCGATCCGTTCCCGGATGGCGACGGCCCGATCGAGATCTTCGTCGGCGTCGACGTCGGATCGATTTCGACAAACGTCGTCGCGATCGATGCCGAGGGGCACGTCCTCGGACGCGAGTACTACATGACCGGCGGGCGTCCGCTAGCCGCGGTGACCGACGCGCTCTACAGGGTCGGGACCTCACTCGAGGAGCGCGGTGGGAAGGGACGCGTGCGCGTTCTTGGCTGCGCCACGACGGGCTCCGGCCGCTACCTCACGGGCGACTTCATCGGGGCCGACGTCGTCAAGAACGAGATCACCGCGCACGCCACGGGCGGCGCGTTCACGAGACCGGACGTCGACACCATCTTCGACATCGGCGGCCAGGACTCGAAGTACATCAGCCTCAGGAACGGGGCCGTCGTCGACTTCACGATGAACAAGGTCTGCGCCGCTGGGACCGGGTCGTTCATCGAGGAGCAGTCGGAGCGGCTCGGCGTGGGACTCAAGACCGGCGAGTTCGGAAGGCTCGCACTCGCGGCCGGCAAGCCGCCCGTCATGGGCGACCGCTGCACGGTCTTCATGGAGACCGACGTCAACCGCAAGCGGCACCACGGGAGCGCGGTCGCCGACCTCTGCTCGGGACTCTGCTACTCGATCATCCAGAACTACCTGAACCGCGTCGTCTCGGGCCGCCCGATTGGCGACGTCATCCTCTTCCAGGGCGGAACCGCCTACAATCGGGGAATCAAGGCGGCGATGGAGAGCCTCCTCGGCAAGGAGATCACGATCCCGCCGCACCACGACGTCATGGGCGCGATCGGGATGGCGCTCATCGCCCGCGACTGGCACGCCGAGACGGGTGCCGCGACCGGTTTCAAGGGGTTCGACCTCAGGGGCCTGAACTACGAGTTCGACGCGTTCGTGTGCCACGACTGCCCGAACGACTGCGAGATCCGGGTCGTGAAGGTCGAGGGCGACGGTGGCGAGCGCGTGCTCCGCTACGGCGCCCGCTGCGGCAAGTACGACGAGTCGGAGACGAAGGCGGACGACGACCTGCCGCGACCGTTCACGGACCGCCACAGGTACCTCAGGACCGCCTACTCGAAGGGCAAGCCGGACGACCCCAACGGCAGGACGATCGGCATCCCCCAGATGACCCACACGTGGGAGTTCCTCCCGATGTGGAAGGCTCTCTTCACGGAGTCAGGATTCGAGGTCGTCACGTCGAGCTCGACGAACCGTTCCCTCATCCAGAACGGCATCGAGGAGGTGGCGGCGGAGACGTGCTTCCCGATCAAGGTCTCGCACGGCCACATCCGCGACCTGGTCAAGAAAGACGTCGACCACATCTTCCTCCCGACGATCGTCGACATGCCGAACGAGAAGAACCCGACGACGAACTCGTTCACGTGTCCGTACGTCCAGGCGGTCCCCTTCATGGCGAAGGCGGCGATGGACGACGTCGACTGGGAGTCGAAGCTCGTCCTTCCGATCCTCCATCTGTCGCGGGGAGAGCGCGCAGTACGGCAGGACCTCGAGACGATGCTCATCAAGCTCGACGTCCCGAGGGACCGGGCGAACCACGCGATCAGCGAGGCGCTCGCGGCGCAGGAGCGGTTCAACACGATGCTCGTGGAGCGCGGAGCGGAACTCCTTGCGGAGCTCGGTGAAGACGAGCTCGCGCTCGTGATCGTCAGCCGCTCGTACAACGGCTGCGACCCGGGGTTGAACATGAACATCCCCGAGAAGCTCAGGAACCTCGGCGTGCTCGCTCTTCCGCTCGACATGCTGCCGATCGCGAGCGAGGACGTGACGGACGACTACCCGCACATGTACTGGAAGTACGGGCAACGGATCCTCGCGGGGATACGGATCATCGAACGCGACCCGCGACTCTACCCCGTCTACATCACGAACTTCGGCTGCGGCCCGGACTCGTTCATCATGAAGTACGTGGAGCGCGAGCTCGGGACGAAGCCCTGCCTCACGCTCGAGGTCGACGAGCACTCCGCCGACGTCGGCGCGATCACTCGTTGTGAAGCGTTCCTCGACAGCCTCGCGGGCGTCCGGAAGAGCGGCGTCGTGACGGAGCGGAAACCGTTGCCCGCCGGTGCTCGTACGCAGCCCGCATCCGAGACGAAGCGAACCGTCTACATCCCCCACATGGACGACCACGGCCACATCGTGGCCGCGGCCATGCGGGCGCACGGCGTTGACGCGCGTCAGATGCCCATGAGCGACGAGGAGAGCCGCACCCTCGGTCGCGCACACACGTCCGGCAAGGAGTGCTACCCCTGTGTCATCACGACGGGGGACTTCCTGAGACACATCAACTCGCCCGACTTCGACCGCGACGCCACGGCGTTCCTCATGCCGACCGCGTTCGGTCCCTGCCGGTTCGGCCAGTACTGCAGGTTCCAGCGACTGGTCCTGGACGATCTCGGGTACGATGACATCCCCCTCGTTCTCCTCGATCAGACGAAGGAGTACCACAAGACCACGGCCGACCTCGGGCGGAACTTCCGAAGCCTGGCGTGGCGCGGCGTCGTCTTCGTCGACTCGATCCAGAAGCTCCTCCGCGAGACGCGGCCGTACGAGGTTCACAAGGGCGCGACAGACGTCGTCTATCAGAAGTACCTGGGACTCGTGCAGGATGTCATCGAGTCCAAGGGCGATCTCGAGGCGCTCGCGCGCGAGGCGCGGCGGGCGTTCGAGGCGGTCGACGTCGATCGCTCCGAGCCGCGGCCACTCATCGGCATCGTCGGCGAGATCTTCGTCCGCTCGAACGAGTACGTGAACAACTCCGTGATCAGGAAGATCGAGGCGCTCGGAGGAGAAGCCGTGGCGCCGCCCTTCGAAGAGTGGATCAACTACATCAACTGGAGCCGCAAGCGCGAGGCCAGGGAAGAAGGCGACTGGAAGCTGCTCGCGAAGGAGCGGGTCACGCAGTTCGTGCAGGAGCGCGACAAGCAGAAGATCCTGAAGCAGTTCGAAGGGTCCGTCCGGCGCTTCCACGACGAGTCGCCGACCGAAGACGTCGTGCACGCCGCCCGCGATTATATCGTCCCGGAGGTTCGAGGCGGCGAGATGGTCCTCTCCGTCGGAAGAGCCATGGAGTACATCCACGCGAACTGCGACGGCCTCGTGAACCTCCATCCCTTCAACTGCATGCCGGGCGCAGTCGTGAACGCGCTCCTCACGAAGGTGCAGAAGGACGAGAACATCCCCGTTCTCAAGATCGCCTACGACGGGCTCGAGCAGTCGACCGAGATGATCAGGCTCGAGGCGTTCGTCCACCAGTGCCGCGAGCGGATGGAGTCGCGCCTGCGGGAAGAGCGGCCGGAGTCGGTGGAGCCCCCCAAGGTGGCGGCCGCCGCCCGCTGACGCGGACGCTCGGTGAGCCGACCACGTCCCGGGAAGATCCCACCGCACAGATAAAGAGGAACGGGCGGCCCGCTGCGCAGAGCGGACCACCCGTCGAGGCGCGTGTCGACGCTGGTTAGTAACCTCCCCGGGGTCCCTTCATCCCTTCCCGTCCACCTCCCTCTCCGCGCATCTGCGCGGCCTGGGCCTCGACCTTCTCCCGTACCTCTTCCTCGATCTCGCCATACCGTTCCATCTGCTCGGACGTCAGCGCCGCCTCGAGCTGCGTGTTCGTCACCAATCTGATCGCGTCAAGCTCAATGCGGGCCGACATCATCGCTTCCCGGCTCCGCTCCTGTCTCGCCGTGCTGATGACCGCGTCGCGCTCCTCCTCCGCTGCGTCGAGGATCGCCCGGACCGCGGGTTCCTGATGGGGCGCGAGGTCGAGCTCGCTCACGATCTCGTCGACCGACGGAAACGGCGGAGGACCTGCGCCGGGACCATGCCCACGCTCGCCCCCGCCGCCGTCAGTCGATCTGCATCCCGCGACGATGAACGCGACAAGGAGAGCCACCGTCGTCCACATGGTCGCTCTCGTCCTGCGCGTCATCCGAACCTCCTCGTCTCCCCGGGGTTGTGATCCTGCCCGGGCGTCGCCGCCCGTGCTGCTCACCCTTCTATCGAGCAACCGATGTGCCACCGCAGGGGGCTGGAGGCCTCTATGGAGCCACGTTCGCAACTGGCGGCGGACCCGGCGCTTGAGGCCGTCGCCAGCCACGCTGCCGGAGAGAGGCCCCGCGCCGCTGGGCAGAATGTTCCCAATCCGGGGGTTTGAGGGCTCGTCGGGTGCGCAGGATCTTCACACCATGGGCGCCGGCACGTGTACACTCGCGCGGACTTCACCCTTGTCCCTGCAACCCTCGGCGTGTCCCCTGGGTCACACTGTTCGGGAATGACACTGCGCCCGCGTGGGCGCGCGGATCGGAACGACGGAGGGGAGAACGTCATGCGATTCGGTCGAATGCTGATCGTCCGAAGGCGAAGGATCGCACCGATCTTCGGGATCGGGCTTGCCGTCCTGGTGCTGTCCGTTCCGGGGCTCGTCCTCGGACAGGCGATGCGCG
>JALGVN010000130.1 GCA_025774645.1 bacterium | reverse complement strand
TCTCGTCCATCCCGTCGGGGTAGGCCTCCATCCCGCTCGGGAGGATCTCCTGCGAGTTCACGACGACCGTGCCGCCGGGAGCGAGGAAGTGTATCCACCGGAGGGCTTCCATCTTCTCGAAGGAGACGAGCAGGTCCGCCTCCCGCTCGGCGATGACGGGCGAGTAGACCTTCTCCCCGAACCGCACGTGGCTGACCACCGACCCACCCCGCTGCGCCATCCCGTGGACCTCGCTCTTCTTGACGTCGAGACCGCGCGCGAGCGCGACCTCTGCAAGCACCTCGCTCGCGAGGAGGATGCCCTGCCCGCCGACACCCGATATGAAGACGTTCGTGACCTTGTCCTGCATCGTGGTTCCCTTCTCCTGTCGTCGTCTCGTCGGCCTAGGTGGCCGTGGCTTCCACCGGGACGGAGATGCACTTCACGGGGCAGACCTGCGCGCACATCGAGCACAGCTCGCCGACGCAGAAAAGCGGGCTGATCGTCGCTTTGCCTTCGTCGTCCTTGCTGATGGCTGGACACCCGAGCCTGAGGCAGAGTCCGCAGGCGTTGCACTCGTCGGTGTCGACCTCGAGCGCCGTCCCCCAGGACTTCCGGTCCATGAGGACGCACGGCCCCTCGACGACGAGGAGAGAAGGCTCGGGGTTCTCGGTCGTCTCCTTGATCGCCGTCCTGACCGCCTCCAGGTCGTAGGCGTCGATCCTGCGGGCGTCCTCGATGCCCATGCTCTTCGCGAGAGCGATGTAGTCGAGTTTGACGGTCGGCTCGCCCATGAGCGTGACGCCCGTGCCGGGGTGTTCCTGGTGGCCGGTCATCGCCGTGATCGAGTTGTCGAGGATGATGACCGTCGTCGCGCCCTTGTTGTAGGCGACGTCGGCGAGGCCCGTCATCCCCGAGTGCACGAAGGTCGAGTCGCCGATCACCGCGACCATCTTCTTCGCGAACTCCCTCCCGATGGCCTTCTCGAACCCGAGAGCGTTTCCGATCGACGCGCCCATGCAGATGCAGGTGTCGAGCCCCTCGAGCGGAGGCATGACGCCGAGGGTGTAGCACCCGATGTCGGAGGTCGATCCGATCTTCATCCTGTTGAGGGTGAAGAACGTGCTCCTGTGCGAGCATCCGGGGCAGAGCACGGGCGGGCGCGGCGGGACCGGCGCCCGGTCCGCGACGACCGGCTCCTCCGCGAAGGAGTTCCGGACGATGCCCTGGTTGAGCTCGCCGCAGAGCGGGACCTTCTCCTTGCCGATGATGTTCGTGATGCCCGCGATCCTGAGGTGCTCTTCGATGAACGGCTCGTTCTCCTCGACGATGTAGACGGTCTCGAAGCGCGAGCAGAACTCGCGGGCGAGATCGATGGGGAAGGGGAACGAGAGGCCGAGCTTGAGGAACGTGGCCGTCGGGAACGCGTCGCGCGCGTACTCGTATGCGATGCCGCTCGAGATCACGCCGACCGAGGGATCTCCTTCCTCGACGCGGTTCAGAGGAGACGTCTCCGCGAACTGCCGGATCTCCTCGAGACGCTTCTCGACAGCGACGTGGAGCCTCCGCGCGTGCGCCGGGATCACGACGCGCCGCGAGGTGTCCTTCACGTACTCCTTGCGCGAGACCTCGGAGCGCTCCCCGATCTCGACGGGGGTCTTCG
Source organism: bacterium (assembly GCA_025774645.1). GTDB lineage: Bacteria > Joyebacterota > Joyebacteria > Joyebacterales > Joyebacteraceae > JALGVN01. The sequence goes on along the minus strand of JALGVN010000130.1, from coordinate 5,369 downwards.
CGTGCGAGATCCGCGTGGTCAGACGGAAGAGGACCGGCGTGCCGAAGCGCTCGGAGATCTCGAACGCGGCGCCCAGGTAGTCCTTCACTTCCTGCGAGTCTGCGGGCTCGACGAGCGGGATCTTCGCGAACTTCGCGAAGTAGCGGTTGTCCTGCTCGTTCTGGGAGGAGTGCATGCCGGGGTCGTCCGCGGTGACGATCACGAACCCGCCGTCGCCGCCGACCGAGGTCGACGTCATGAGCGGATCGGCCGCGACGTTCAGGCCGACGTGCTTCATTGCCACGATCGTCCTCACGCCGCCGAACGCCGCCCCCATCGCGACCTCGAACGCCACCTTCTCGTTCGGCGACCACTGGCAGTAGATGTCCTCCTTGTACCTGACGACGTTCTCGAGGATCTCCGTGCTCGGAGTTCCCGGGTAGGCCGTCGCGACCTTGACGCCGTGCTCGTAGCATCCGCGGGCGACGGCCTCGTTGCCTGAAAGAAGTACTCGCATGGGTTGCTCCTGACGGTCCGGTACACCTCCCGATCGGCGCGGGACGTTCGACCCGCGGGAGCGGCGCTCGGACCAGTGTTCGACTGTGTCTCTTGCTTGCGGCGAATCCCCATTCTATAGGGTCGGGCGGCAGGTGTAAAGGCGGCAGCGGGGGGTTCCTCCCGGACGTCCCGTGGTCGGGAGGACGCGCGCGGCGGAGCGGCGAGGTGGTCCCCCGCACACGCCATGCCGGGCGTCAAGGACGGCGTTTTCCGTTCATCCATCCCCGGGGAACCCGTGTCAGAGGAGGTGTAGGGCGCCCCACTAGCAGCATCCCGACACCGAGGCCCGGGCACGAGACACACCCATCCGACCCAGGCCGCACCCGAGAAGGGAGGCTCGGCGTGAGACTGAACAAGGCTCTTCGTACGGCCATCCTGGCGACGATCGTGATGGCCATTTGGTTCAGCGCAGCCGCAGCCAAGCTACCGAACACGGCCATTCCTCATCCGGCTCAGATCGAGGCGGCGGCCAAGATGCCGACGATGGCGGTGCACCACCCGAGTCAGATCGTGCCGATGTGGAGAACGCCCTCGACGGCCATGCCGAACTACCAGATCGCCCAGTCGACCATGAGGCTGCCGAACATGGCGATCCCGCACCCCTTCCAGATCACGCCGTTCTGGAGGTCACCGTCGCAGGCGGAGCCGGCCGTGTCGACGTCGGCGAAGCTCCCGAACCACTCGATCCCGCTTCCCATCCAGGTGATCCCCTTCTACTTCTGGTAGCAGTCGCGACGGCTCACAGCAATCAAGAGACAGCCCGCCCAGGAATGGGCGGGCTGTCTTCGCCTTGGCCTCTCGGGTGGTCTCGCGCCTACCTCGCGCTTCCCCGCTTCGGAGCTTACTTCAGGAGCACCATTCTCCTCGAGAACACCTCGCCGTCGACCTCGAGCCTGCAGAGGTAGACGCCGGACGCGAGCCTCGCGCCGCTGTTGTTCATTCCATCCCAGGCCTCCGCGTGCGACCCGGCCTCCGTCGGGACGTCATCGCGAATGACGCGCACGAGGCGTCCCGCGACGTCGTAGACGGTCACGCTCACGCGGGCCGACCGCGGTAGATCGTATGCGATCTGCGTCGAGGGGTTGAACGGGTTCGGGTGGATACCCCTGAACACCGGGACGTCCGACAGCTCCTCTTCTTCCACCCCCGTCTCAGAGATCAGCATGGAGACCGGAACGGCCGCCTCGGCGTTGTCCGGGTCGTTCGTCGCGAACCACAGGACGGCCTCGAGAAACTCGCTCGGTCCGAGACCCGTGGACCTGACGCAGACCTCGAGTGTCTGCACTCCGCCCGCCTCGACCACGCCGCTCGGCGGACACGCCGTGATCCACGGAGCGATCTCGACCGCGAGTCCGTCGTGGACGTAGGGAGCGTCGTAGACGACCTCGAGCCCGATCGGAGGAGCGTCGCCGGTCTCGACACCTACGGTCGCGCTGTCGAGCGTGCCCTGCATGTCGAGGTACTGACAGAGGATGGTTCCGTCCGGCCTGAGGATTACCTGGAACGTGTAGAGGCCTTCCCCTGAGCCGTCGAAGTGGGGGACGTCGGTGTACTGGACGATGAACCGGTCCGTGCCCTCGTCGTAGTGGTGGTGAATGGCGGCCGAGGGGAACTCCGGATTGAGATCCTCCCAGAACGGCGCGACGAGATTGTCGGTGCTCCCGGGTGTCGGGATCGGCCGGTTGATATAGTGCTGCGGGCCGAGCGGTCCGAAGGCGAGGAGACCATTGGAGCAGATGTTCACGAACCACTTGGGCTCGCCGTAGAATGGAAACGCGAAGGGGAGGTACGCTCCCGCGTAGTCGTCGTCATCGAGGAAGATCTCCGTGCCGACCGTACTGATGTCCTGCCAGTCGAACGTCGGGCCGCCCGGCTCGTCGCTGTCCGTCCAGACATAGCCGCCGGCGTCCGGACCTCCCCATCCGCGGAGGACCGGTGCTCCGACCGCGTCGTCGATCTCGTACTTGGAGGGTGTCCTGTTCGCGGCCGCCGCGGTCCCTGCGACCTCACCGTGCGCTGGGGCTTCCTCCTGTACGCGCCCCGTCCTCTGCACCCCGAGCTGCCACACCAACTGCCCGTCGCCGGGATTCAGGAGCGTGAGTTCCTGACACGACTTCTGATTTGGCCCCACGACGAACTCGAGCGACGGAGGCGACACCTCGAACTCCGGGAAGTGGCAGCCGACGGGGCGGGCGCCGACCTGCCCGCACGCCGGGTTCATCCACGGCGCGCAGGGGGAGTCCGAGTGCAGGCTCAGCGGATCCCACGGGAGCGCCTCTCCGCAGAAGAGCGGGTCCTCGCTGAAGTTGTTGTACGTTCCATACTGGGACGCGACGCAGCTGATCCAGTCCCCGCCGGCGTTCCCGTAGATGTCGCTGCAGTAGAAGAGCAGGGTGGCGTCCGGGCCGCAGCCGACGGAGCCGCCCCCCTCGCCGAAGGCGATGATCGTGTTCTCAAGCGCCGCGGAGCACTGCGTCTCGCTGTATACGCCCGAGCCTTCGACGGTCGCCTCGTTCCACGCGAACGTGCAGTAGGAGAAGACGGGGTCGGAGAGCGAGCAGTGGACCATGGCGCCACCGCCCTTCTGAGCGGTGTTCTCGACGAAGGTCGAGTGAGTGAAGGTGGGCAGGGAGTTTCGTATGTACGCCCCGCCGCCGTAGTCGTTGGGCGCGCTGTTCCGCAGGAACTCGCTGTCCGTGACCGTCATCATCCCGGCGATTGTCTCGTTGACGTAGAGTCCCCCGCCTGCACCGCCGGCCATGTTGTCACGGAAGCTCGCGTACGAGATCGTGAACGCGTCCTGCGCGTCCACGACGACGAGCCCGCCTCCGTTGCCCGTGGACGTATTCCCGGCGACGAGGAGGTCGTCGAGCGACGCGCTCGCCCCGAGGAACCACGCTCCGGCCCCGTACGGGGACCCGTTGTCACTGAACGTCACGCCCGAGAGGTTCATGTTGGTCGGCAGGGCCTCCCACGTTCCGTCGCAGCAGAGCCCGCCGCCGAAGTGGCCGGCGTAGTTGCCCTCGAACGACACGTTCGTGAGCGAGACGTCCGATCGGGAGACGTACATGCCGCCTCCGGCGTCGTTCGACTCCGGCACGCCGAACGCCCCGGCCACGTTGTCGATGAATCCGACGTTTGTGAGCGTCGCGTCTCCGGAATACATGCACGCCATCCCCCCGCCGAGCGAGTCGGCGACATTACTGACGAAGGTGACGTTGTGCAGAGTCGGCGCGCTGGTGTCGCAGTAGAACCCGCCACCGTACTGCGCGTGGTTGTTCGTGATGTGGAGATCCGTGAAGGTCGGCGTGCCGTGGCTGCAGAGGATGGCCCCCCCGTAGCCGGCGGGGATCGAGCCGTTTCGGATCGTGAACCCGGAGATGGTCGGGGAGGTGTTCAGGATGAGCAGGAGGTAGAAGCCTCTCCCGGCGTTCTGGCAGTCGATGATCGTGTCTTCGGAACCGTGGGACGACATGACGACCAGCTCCTTGGTCGTGAGCTGGAGGTCACGGTTCATCGGGCCCACGTAGAGGCCCGGAGCGACGAGCACCGTGTCCCCGTCGGACGCGGCGGCCATGCCCTCTCCGATGGTCGCGAAGTCGCCGCCTCCGGCGACGTCCACGTAGACCGTAGTCGCCTGGGCCGAAGCCGCGGCAAGCAGGATGAGCGCCGCGAGCAGCCCGCACATCCGATGCATGATCTCCTCCTCATTGCCTTGCGCGTGAATCCCGCGTGGCGCTTCGACCTACTTCAGAAGCACCATCCTTCTCGAGAACACCTCGCCGTCGACCTCGAGCCTGCAGAGGTAGACACCGGACGCGAGCCTCGCGCCGGCGACGCCCCTGCCGTCCCAGACCTCCGCGTGCGAGCCGGCGTCGGTCGGAACGTCATCGAGGATGACGCGCACGAGGCGTCCCGCGACGTCGTAGACGCGAAGGCTCACGCGTGCCGGTTCCGGCAGGTCGAACGCGATGTTCGTCTTCGGATTGAACGGGTTCGGGTAGTTGCCGCGGAGCGCGAGCCGCGCGGCGGGGTTCTCCTCGACTCCCGTCGGGAAGATCTCGACCGTGAGCGGGATGAGGTACTGCCCGACGTTGTAGTCGTTGCTCACGAGGACGAGCATGCACTCGTAGACGCCGGGGTCGAGCTCCTCACCGTTCACGCAGACCTCGACCTCCGCCGTCTGACCGGGAGACATCACTCCCCATGTCTGACCGAGTGAGAGCCACTCCGGCTGGGGAGGCACCTCGTCGATCCGCACGACCAGGTCGTTGTGTACGTACGACTCGTTGTACGCGACCTCGAGCCCGATGTAGCCGTCGATGTTCTCGATGCCGATGGTCGCTCCTTCCGTGAAACCCTGCATGTCGAGGTACTTGAACAGGATCGTCCCATCCTGGCGCAGGATCACCTGGAACGTGTACTCCCCGTACACCCCGATGATCCCCAGGGGGACCTCCGTGAACTGGATGGTGAACGTGCCCGCGTCCGGGGAGTAGTGGTGGTGGATCGTACCGCCCATGGATGGGTCGAGATCCTCCCAGAACGGGGCGACGAACTCGTTCGGCTGCGACGGGTCCGGAATCGGCCCGTTGACGCTGGCCGTCCAGTCCGAGCCGAACGTGATGTAGCCGTTCGACGAGAGCGCGATCTCGAACCAGTTCGAATCGTAGAACGGGAAGTTGAAGGGAAGGACCACGAGGGTGGCGTCGTCGTCGCCGAGCGTGACCTGCGTGCCGAAGCCCGAGATGTCGTACCAGTCAAAGGTCGGGCCTCCTGGCTCGTCGCTGTCGACCCACCGGTAGCCGTGGGCGTCGGGGCCACCCGACCCG
>JALGVN010000129.1 GCA_025774645.1 bacterium | reverse complement strand
CCCTCGATCGAGAACGCTGCCTTGCCCGGATAGAGCGCCGTATCACCGAGCTCCTCTTCGATCCTGAGGAGCTGGTTGTACTTCGCGACGCGGTCGGTCCGCGTGATCGAGCCGGTCTTGATCTGCCCCGCGTTCACGGCGACCGCGAGGTCGGCGATCGTCGTGTCCTCCGTCTCGCCCGAGCGGTGCGAGATGACAGAGGTGAACCCGTTCCTGTGCGCGATCTCGATCGTCTCGAGGGTCTCGGTCAGCGTCCCGATCTGGTTGAACTTGATGAGGATCGAGTTCGCGGCAGCTTCTTCGATCCCACGCTCGAGTCTGTCGGGGTTCGTCACGAAGAGGTCGTCGCCCACGATCTGGATGCGTTCGCCGAGCCGCTCCGTCATCGCACACCAGGTCTCCCAGTCGTCCTCCGCGAGCCCGTCCTCGATCGAGACGATCGGGTACTTGTCCACGAGCCGCTCGAAGTAGTCGACCATCTCCTCGGGCGTGTACGTCACACCTTCGCCGTCGAGGGCGTACTTCCCGTCCTTCGAGAACTCGGTGGCGGCCGGATCGAGCGCGAGGAAGACCTGCTCGCCGGGCTCATACCCGGCCTTCTCGATCGCCTGCACGAGGAGCTCGAGCGCTTCCTCGTTCGAGGCGAGTCGCGGCGCGAACCCTCCCTCGTCGCCGACGGAGGTCGACAGTCCCTTCGACTTGAGAACGTCGGCGAGCCCGTGGAGGATCTCCGTCCCCATGCGGAGCGCCTCGTGGAACGAGCCCGCTCCCGCCGGGACGATCATGAACTCCTGGAAGTCGATGTCGTTGTCGGCGTGCATTCCGCCGTTCAGCAGGTTCATGAGTGGAACGGGGAGGACGCGCGCGGTGACGCCGCCGATGTGGCGGTAGAGCGGTATCTCGAGAGCGTCGGCCGCGGCCTTCGCGCACGAGAGCGAGACGGCGAGCGTCGCGTTCGCGCCGAGGTGGCTCTTGTTCTCCGTTCCATCGAGCGCGATCAGGAGGTCGTCGATCGCGACCTGATCGTCCGCGTCGAAACCGAGTAGCTCGGGCCGGATGATCTCGTTGACGTTCCCGACCGCCTTGAGGACGCCCCTTCCGAGGAAGCGGTTCGCGTCCCCGTCCCTGATCTCGACAGCCTCGTGCGTGCCCGTCGAGGCGCCCGAAGGGACCGAGGCCCTACCGGTGATGCCTGAATCGAGCTCCACCTCGACCTCGACCGTCGGGTTCCCGCGGGAGTCGAGGATCTCCCTAGCGTAGATGTCCGTGATCGTGAGCATGAAGTCCTTTCCCAACCAGGTAGTGAAGAAGCCGCCGGACGACCGGCGGCCGGTATTGAAGAGATGGTAAGTATGGGTCGAGAGGGTGTCAAGCGCAAACCCCCCGCAATGTCCCTTGCGATGGGCCTTTCGGGGGAGGGGATGGGGATTACCGGTTGACGACTCGCGCTCGGAAATGGTACAATGAGCGCGCTGGAAAATTAGACCGGCTTCCGTGCGCCCCACGCCGAACCGAGCCTCACGTGCCAGGAGACTCGCATGCACACCGACGAGACCGAGCGCGACTCCCTCCAGCGGGAACTCACCGTCGTCGATCGCGACGCGCAGATCAAGGCGCTCTCGAACCCCGAGCGCGTGCGCATCCTTGCGCTCCTGATCGAGCGTCCTGGAACGGCGAAGCAGGTCTCGGACTGGATCGGCGCGACACGCGGCCGCGTGCACTACCACGTCAAGGAACTCGAGAAGGCAGGGCTCGTGGAGATGAGCCGACGCGTCGAGCACGGGGGAGTCGTCGAGAAGTACTATCGCGCAGTCGCGCGCAACTTCTACCTCGCGCGCGGGATCGGCGAGCACGTCGGGCTCGAGGGCGACGTCAGGGAGATGATCTCCGCGAGCATGCTCGGGTGGCGGCGCCGCGAGATGCTCGAGGTCGACCAGGACGCGATCGCGAAGAAGGTGATCCAGGACTGCCTCGGGACGAAGGAGGGCGACGTCGTCATCATCCGGGGCGACCTCGTCCAGAAGGACATCATCCAGCCCCTGGACCGAGCGATCGAGGCGGTCGGCGCGCACTGTCTCCTTCACACGGGCAAGGGGCCGCTCGGCGAGTTCATCCTGCAGTGGAAGGACGGACTCTCCTCGGTGATCGTGATCGAGGAGCCGCTGGAGTACCCGTTCGAGAACGGCGACGGGTACACGCCCGACGCCGCGCCGGAGGACAGGGCGCAGTTTCTGAGAAGGCTCGTCGAGAGCGGGGCGAAGTTCCTCTACGCTGGCATCCCCGGGTATCCGCTCGAGGATCCGGTGAGCCGCGCCCTCATCAACGACGGGACGCGCTTCATCTACCTCGGCTACCCGACTCCGCAGAAGGCGGAGGTGATGGGGATCGACTTCCACCATCTCCACGACGCTTGCTGGACCGCGCTCGACGCCGACTACCGGGAGATGGAGCGCCGGTGCAACGCGCTCAAGGGCGTGCTCGGGAACGGGAGCGACGTGAGGATCACCTCCGACGGCGGAACGGACCTCACGTTCAGCATCACGTCGCGCGAGGTGTTCGTCGACGACGGCATTATCTCGGAGTGGGAGGTGGAACACGGGAGAGGGTGGGGTCACCTGCCGGCGGGGAAGGTGATCGTGGCGCCGGTCGCCGGCACGGCGAGCGGGATCGTGATGGGGGGCATGACCGACTACTTCGGCGTCAGGATCACCGGCGTCCGACTCGAACTCCGCGACGGCGAGGTCGTCTCGGCGATCGCGGAGGAGAACGACGAGCTCCTGCAGCTCGTGCTGTCCAAGGGAACGGGGGAGAGCCGCCGGCTCGGCGGGTTCGAGATCGGAACGAACCCGCAGATCACGAACCCGATCGGCTACGCGCTGTGGGACTCGAAGTCATACGGCGACGCCACGCTCTGGCTCGGAGACAACCTCCTCATCGGGGGCGAGAACGAAGCGAGCGTCTCGTGGGGGTTCATGCTCGTGCGCCCCACGGTCACGCTCGACGGAGAGACGGTGGTTCAGAACAGGCAGTTCGCGTTCTGAGTCCGTCGGGGCGCGCTCAATGCCGTACCGCTGGAAACACACGAGGGTCGTCGCCGGACGCCCTCGCGACCGGACTCACTAGGGGTGCCTCCCCGTAGAAGGGGGTGAGCAGGATGCGCGCAGCCACGTCACTGCTCCTGGTGCTCGTTCTCGCGCTGTCCGTGGGCGGTGTCGCCCACGCGGCTCGCGCTGAATTCGATGTTGATCGAGACGCGTCGCGGCTGACGCTTGTCGGATCGTCCGCGGATCAGGGGTCCCTCGATGAATCGGGTCTCTTCGGTGTTCGGGGGGACATCGATGGGCTTGTCGAGGGGCTCCGGTCCCGGCCGAGCGACGATACGCTGTGGATCTTCGACGCGGACTTCGAGGATCTCTCCGGCGACAATGCCGGTTGGTTCTCGATCGACCGGAGCGGTACCGCGGGCCACGAGAACTACTGGCACAAAGACACCATCCGAATCAACGGGTTCGAATGGCTCGGCGACAGCACCTGGTGGTGCGGGACGTACGAAGCGTGCTGGCGTCAGCCGAGGGGATACGGCAACGACTGGACGCAGCTCCTCGTGAGGAGCTTCCCCGAGATTTCCGAGAACACGAACCTCGGTGATCCTCTCTACCTCCACTACGACCAGCGCCTCGCGATGGAGAACGACTACGACTACGGGTACACCGACATCTCCACTGATGGCGGCGTGTCGTGGATGACGGTCCTCACCGTGGACAATCCCGGGTTCGCAGGCACGCCAGGGCTCTCGCAGGACTGGGATAGCGCTTGGCACGGCCACGTGACTCTGGATCTCGCGGAGTACGCAGGCCAGACACTCGTCCTGAGGTTCCGCTTCGAGTCGGACGAGGCCTACTCGTCACAGGACGAGTTCGACAACCCGCCGTCCCACTCGGTCCTGGACGGCGCATGGCAGCTCGACAACATCGCGTGGACCCACGACTACGTGGGCGAGGAGATCTTCTGGATCGACGACTGTGAGTCGCCGGGCGACAACGGATGGGTGCACGACGATGTTCCCCAGACCGGTCACACGGGCGTCGCCTGGCGACGGGTCTTCGAACCGGAGACCTTCCGGCCGGAGTGCTCGTTCGATCCCGGCGGGTGGTGGATGGCGGCGACGGACTCCGTCACCGGTCGCACGGTCGACGACGAGCACACCTGGCTCGTGAGCCCCGCGATCGACATCGCCGATGCCGAAGGACTCGTCGGCCGCTGGGATGGCTGGCTCGACTGTCCTCAGGCGTCACACGACCTGTACGGATTCTGGCTGGTCTCGATGGACACGGAGGAGTGCTGGGAATCCGGAGGGTTCGTCGACGGGGGCTGGGACCACTGGTGGGGTGGACCGTGGTTTGTCTCCGAGACCGATGACTGGGACGCCTTTGCCGGGAACGACTGGCTGAGGATCTGCTGGGTCGCCTTGAACACCGATCCACCTGAGCCAGGTACCGAACACTACACCGGCTTCATGCTCGATCGCCAGCGGGTCGGCGTGCCGGTCGGCGGTCCTCCGACCGTCTGGGATTACTCACCCTGGTACAGGTTCTACGACACGTTCGACCTGACGGAGGCGCTCGCTCAGACAGCCGAGGTCGAGGTGAGGGATGACGACGGCATCTCTTCCGTGTCCCTCCTCGCCTCTAGCGACGGTGGGGCGACGTGGGACTCGTATCCCATGACGCGAGAGGAGCCTGAGGGCGACCTGTGGATCGCTGCATCGCCCGCGGACCTTCTCACGACAGGGGTGGAGGTGCGGTACTACTTCGAGTCGGAAGACGCCGCAGGCAATGCTCGCCTGCACCCCGGGAACGCGCCGGACACCTACCACGAGTTCTCAGTGCTCCCGATCGTGGGGAGCGCCGAGGATCCCGGCGTGCTCCTCGTCGACAAGTGCCACTACCAGATTCCTGGGGAGGATCGGAAGTACCGGCACCACAGTGAGGACTACTACAGGGAGATGCTCGACGTCCTCGGGTACGAGTACGACGTCTACGACGCACGCATCGCGACGGCGTCGCCGCCGTACGGGAACGGTCCGGGCGCAGCGGGGATGGACTTCTACGACACGCAGGTCTGGTTCTCCGGGAGAAGCAGCTCGAGCACCGTCACGCAGAGCGACCAGATCAACTTGGTCGGGTGGCTCGCGGAGTCGGAGAGCGGTGCTGAACGGAACCTCCTCCTGAGCGGGAACGACATCGGGTTCGAACTGATGGAGACGGGCGATGAGACTCTCGACTTCTACACGGTTTGGCTCGCCTCCGACTACCTCGGGGATCGCCCGGGAACCGTCTGGGACACGATGCCCGGAGTGAGAGAGGTCGACGGCGGCTTCTCCTTCATGACGCACGGCGACAGCGAGTGCTCCCTCTGGGACGACGGGTGATTCTTCATATGCGACTATGACGTCGTGCAGCCGGGTCCGGCTGTCGAAGGAGTAGAACTGGTGACGGAGTACTTCTTGGAGAATGGCACACCGTATCCCGCGGGTGCCGCGTACACGCATCCCACGACGGGGTACCAGACCGTCAACCTGGGCTTCGGAATGGAGTTCATGATGGACGCGCCGCAGGCGGCACTCCCGAGCGGCTACTTCGGGTCGGGGGTCTACGACCGCGTCGATCTCATGGGGAACATCATGGAGTACTTCGGGAAGGCTGCGGGCGGGTCGGGCACGGGGGTGGATGAGCAGTACACGCTCGCAAACAGACTCGCTCGCGCCTACCCGAATCCCTTCAATCCCGCAACCACGATCGAGTACAGCGTCGCGGCCGAGGGACGTGTGACGCTCCGCGTCTACGATCTCGCGGGCCGCGTCGTGCGGACGCTCGTCGACGAGACCGTGAAGCCGGGCGAACACGCGGTGATCTGGAACGGCACGAACGATTCGGGCGAACGCGCCGCGAGCGGCGTGTACTTCCTGCGCATGGAGACGGGCGGATTCTCGTCGGCAAGGAAGCTCGTTCTTCTGAAGTAGCGCGGTCACCGCGCCGCGTCGGAATCTGCTACTATAGAGGGGGCTCGGGAGAGCCCCCTCGTTCCGTGGGAAGCCCCATCCGGGAGGAGACGATGGCGCCGCCGATCGTGCGCAGCGACATCGAACGCTGGATACTCTCCGAACTCGCCCCGTCGCGCTCGACGACGGCCGAGCTCGCGTACGAGCGGATGGAGTCCCAGTCCGGCGAGTGCCTCGCCGTCATCTACCAGCCGCTCGACCACCGGATGCGCGGTCACTGGCACGACACCGCCGTGTGCAGCGCCTTCGCTCACGCAGTTCGCGATGCCGACATGGTTCTCGACGTCGGTCCCGGCGACGGCTGGCCTTCCCTGCGGATCGCGGACCGGTTCGCGAAGGTTGTCGGCATCGACCCGTCGCCGCGCCGCGTGCGCGTCCAGCGGGAGAACGCCGCACGGCTCCGCGTAGCGAACGTCGAGTACCTCGAGATGGACGCCGTCGCGATGACGTTCGACGACGAGAGGTTCGGGGGCGTGACGGCCGCCTCGTCGATCGAGCAGACGAACGACCCGCGGAAGGCGCTCGCCGAGATCTTCCGCGTTCTGAGGCCCGGCGGGTCGCTCGCGATGGACTTCGAGAACTTCGAACGGTACTTCCCGGAGGGTGACGGAGATGAGGAGCTCTGGGCCGACACTCAGAAAGGAGAGCCGGTCGTCTTCTATCAGGTCCGGACGAAGTCCCCGCCGCGCGAGACCCGGTACGCGTTCTTCTTCGACCTGGATCGGATCGGTGATGATACAGAGCTCCGACGCATCGTCGGCTCACTCGAGGAAGACTCACAGCGACTCGAGAACCTCGATCACGGCGACCCCGCGCCCCGGCGACCGCACGAGCTGGACCTCACGTTCTTCAGGAGACTCGCGCCGTTCGTGAACGAGACGAAGTACTTCGAACTCGAACATCTCACCACACCCAGTCTCGACGCGCTTCTCAAGGAGACGGGGTTCGTCGACGTTCGCCACACGGACATCCGATTCCCCGAAGTCAGGAGCTTC
>JALGVN010000128.1 GCA_025774645.1 bacterium | reverse complement strand
GGCGAAAAGGGAGACGCGCCCCCCGGGCCGCGCACGTTCCTGGGCAAGCGCATTGGCGTCCGGGCGCTCATCGTCTCCGCGGGGCCGGTGACGAACTTCGTGTGGGCTTTCATCGTATACACCGCGGTTCTCTGGGTGTCAGGACTGCCCACCCTCGGCGAGCCTGTCGTCGGTGAGGTCGCGCCGGGGAGTGCTGCCGAAGCGGCGGGCCTCAGACTGGGGGACCAGATCGTCTCGGTCGACGGCGTCGAGGTCGCCAGCTGGGCCGACGTCATCGGGCAGGCGGAGGAGGGCGAGTCGGACACGTACGCGCTCCTCGTGCGGCGAGACGACGGGGGCGAGGTGCTGGTCGTCCTCGATGCCATGCCCGACTCAGCAGGAGATGGTCCGCGGCTCGATCTCACCGCGTTCGTTCCGCCCGTCGTCGGCGACGTAATGCGCGGTGGACCGGCCGACCGCGCGGGTATCCGCTCAGGCGACCGGGTCCTGTCCGTCGACGGCGTCCCCGTCGAGACGTGGATCGGTCTCGGGGACGTCATTCGCACGCGCGCAGACACCGAGATCGAGATCGTCTGGCAGCGCGACGGCGACACGATGCGCGCGGTCGTCACTCCCGTGGAATCCGAGGAGCCCGTCGGGACGACCGGCGTCCAGCGTGTCGGTCAGATCGGGATCATGCGCACGTGGGACGTGCGCGACCTCGGCCTCGGCGAGTCGATCACCACCGGATTCAGGATCACGGCGAGCAACGTCGCTCTCATCGCGCAGTTCTTCTGGGGGCTTGTTCGCGGACAGATCGCGACGGAGATGCTCGGCGGACCCATCCGCGTCATGCAGCTGGCGAGCGAGAGCGCGCGCTGGGGCGCGAGCTACTTCTTCAGCTTCATGGCCTTCCTCAGCCTGAACCTGTTCCTCATCAACCTCTTCCCGCTGCCGATCCTCGACGGCGGGCATCTCGTCCTCCTGACTCTCGAGAAGGTCAGAGGGCGCAGACTCACCGACCGTCAGCTGATGGTCTGGCAGCAGATCGGACTCATCTTCTTCGTGGGACTCATGATCGTGATGATCCTGGTGGACACGCTCCGGGCGCGGTAGGCGCGGGAGCGCGCGGAAGGTGGGTCAGCGCGTGGAGTCCGGCTCGGCCCGGAGCTCAGTCGTCCGCGTCTCGATCGCCTCCATGATCTCCCTCCAGCGGTCGGCATCCGCTCTGAGCGCGCCGGCGAAGGTCTCGATCTCGGTTCTCGAGTAGTCGGACGCCCCCAGCTCCGCCGCTCTCTCCCAGGCGTCGTCGCCCCGGTGCCCCTCCTCGAGCGCCGCGGACAGCGCCGCTAGGGTCTCCACGAGACCTTCTTCGGAGACACGCGCCCGGCCGCCCTGCTGGGCCGACTCGTCCGAATCCTCCGCGTCGTGCCCGCAGCCGCTCGCGAGGAGGACGATCGCCGCCACCGCGAGCGCGAGCGCGCGACGCCGGCTCCGCGCCGCCGCGCGACACCGGTTCGGGCACGGTACCTGCTGAAGAAGGGTCATCGGGCGACGTCCTATCAGAAGAGCCATCGTTCCTCTCTCAGGGGGAGCGTACGGTAATTCGACGTCCATCATCGTCGCAGACGTCCACGAAGTCAACCGGCGCAGTTGACAGCCCCGGAGGGCAGGCCTAGAATCATAGGTGGAGGCCCGTAGAGCGCGGCGCGACCACGTACGGGATAGCGGGAATGAAGAAAGACCGCCTCACACACATCATGCTTGCGGTGCTGGTCGCCTGTCTCCTGGCGTCGGGAGTCGCCGACGCCCAGACGTTCGGGCGCAACAAGGTCCAGTACCGGAGTTTCGACTGGCGCATCATCCACACGACGCACTTCGACGTCTACTTCTACGACGGCTCCGAGGATCTCGCCGACGTCGTCAGCGCCATCGTCGAGGAGGCCAACTCCGAGTTCGAGCGGGTCCTTGGGCACGAGCTGACGACGGTCATCCCCGTCATCATCTACGCGTCACACAACGACTTCACGTCGACGAACATCTCCGCGTCCCACATCGAGGAGACGGTCGGCGGTTTCACCGAGCTCTACAAGAATCGCGTCGTGATCCCGTTCACCGGTTCTTACGACGACCTCAGGCACGTCCTCTACCACGAGCTCACTCACGTCTTCCTCTTCGACATCGTCTACGGGGGTCTGGTCGAGTCGGTCATCCGGCAGGCGTACACCAACCCGGTCCCGCTCTGGTTCGTGGAGGGCATCGCGGAGTACATGTCCATGGGCTGGGACCCCGAGGCCGAGATGATCCTGAGGGACCTCGCGGTCTCGGACCTCGTCGTGCCGCTCGAGTACCTCTACGGCGGATATCTTGTCTACAAGCAGGGGCAGGCGGTCATCAACTTCATCGCCGAGCGATACGGCGAAGAGAAGATCAGGGAGATCGTCCGCGCCATAGCGAAGACGCACAGCCTCGAGCGAGCGCTCGAAGAGACGATCGGCCTGTCGACGGTTCAGCTCTCGGAGGAGTTCGAAGACGCGGTCCAGGAGAGGTACTGGCCGGAGATCACGGAGCGCGACGACAGGGAGGACGTCGTCAACCTCATCACACAGGACGGGCTACACTGGTGTGTACGTCGCGTCGACCCTCGATGGCGCGATCCTCGGGAAGTACGTCAGCGGCGAGAGCACCGACGAGTTCGAGGCGCTCCACGTTCTGCGGACGGGATTCGCGTGGTCACCGGACGGCAGCGAGATCTGCTTCGTCGCGAAGGCCGGGGAGCGCGACGCCCTCCACTTCATCGACACCGAGAAACGCAAGGTCGTCAGGACCTTCCGATTCGAGCTCGACGGCGCCTTCACCCCGACCTGGTCGCCGGACGGTGAGCGGATCGTGTTCGTCGGCACGAAGCACGGCGCGTCCGATCTCTACATGACCGACCCGAACGGGTCCGAGCCGAGGAGGCTCACCGACGATTACTACGACGAGCGGGATCCCGAGTGGTCGCCCGACGGCACGCGCGTCGCCTTCTCCTCGGATCGCGACTCGCCCGAGGAGCTCGGATTCAGGCGCGACTACGACCTGTACACCCTCGACGTCGAGACGCTCGAGGTCGTTCGGATCGTGGGGACGCCCGGACGCGAGGGGCATCCGTCGTGGTCACCCGACGGCACCTACGTCGCCTACTCGTCGGACGTGCACGGGTCGCCCGGCATCTACATCGCGAGCGTCGCCGACTCGATGAGCGTCCTCACGACGACGCTCGTCGGCGGAGCGAAGGCGCCGAGCTGGGCGCGCGATGCCGACTGGGCGGCGTTTCAGGTCTACGGTGAGGGTGGCTGGGACATCGCTGTCGCCAAGAACCCGATGGAGCGGTTCAGCGAGGTCATCGCCGACAACGGGTGGTTCCCGAGCGTCGGTGCCCCACTCGACGTCGTGCTGAACGGCGTCGCGGCGGTGGTCGAGGCTGAGGGTGGGGAGGTCACGGACGAGGAGATGGAGGCGGCCGTCGAGCTGCTCGGCGACATGGGAATCAGCCAAGGCGGCGCGGAGGACGAGGGCTCGGCGCTCGCCCCGGCCGGTGCCGCAGCGGGTGTCGTGTACGCTGCCTCTGGTCCCGAGCCCGCACTGGGTCCGCCGCTCGAAGCGGGGGAGGCCGTGGTCGCCGATGCGGCAGACGAGGCCGCAGAGTCTCTCGCCGACGAGCGTCCCGAAGATAGCCCAGACGCGAGCCCGGCGAGCGGGTCGGGGGACGAGGCCGGCGCCGATCCCGGCGATTCCGACGACGTTGCTGCAGAAGCGCCTGACGGTGCGCCGGAAGATCGAGCGGCCGAGGACTCGGCGAGTGCGGACGGCACGGCCGCCGCCGCGGCCGCCGGAACAACCGTCGGCTCGGCCACAGCCGGCGTCTCCTCCATACCGCCGCCCGAGAGCGAGAGCGTCTCGAAGGCGAGGGACGCCTACCGCAAGGCCGCCGGGGGTGACGTCTTCGAGCCGGAGGAAGAGCCGGAGCGGGACACGCAGAGGATCGAACGCTACAGACCCAGGTTCGCGCCCGACTGGATCAGCGGGGGGCTCAGCTACTCGTCCGCGTACGGTTTCGCCGCGTCCGCCGAAATCTCGATCAGCGACGTGCTCGGTAACCACAGGTTCTACATTGCCACCGACATCTTCGCGAGCATCGAAGCGAGCAACTTCTACGTCGAGTACTCGAACCTCTCCAATCGCTGGAACTGGTCGGTCGGCATCTTCCACTTCAAAGAGAGCTACTACTCAGATCGAACGCAGCTCGGCGAGTATCTCGGGAGGAAGCGTTACTTCACCGAGCGCAGCTACGGCGTCACGAGCTCCGTGAAGTACCCGTTCAGCAAGTTCACCAGGATGGAGGTCGGCCTCTCCGTCATGTCGGTCGACCGGCAGTACGCCGCCGTGAACGTCGACGGCCTCGTCGAGCTGACCGATGAGGAGCTCAAACGGCAGCTCCTGGTTCCGAGCGTCAAGCTCGTCAGCGACACGACGACGTGGGGGTCGGTCGGACCGGTCGCGGGGCGCAGGTTCTCCATAGCTCTCTCGAAGGGCTGGGACCCGGGCGGGAGCTTCGACTACCTGACGGCGGTCCTCGACTTCCGGGAGTACATGAGGCTCAGCAGGAGGCACACTCTCGCGGTCCGGCTTCTCGGAGCAAGAAGCTCGTCGCGAGACGCGCAGTTCTTCTACCTCGGCGGGATCAACGGCCTGCGGGGCTACAACGACTTCTTCTTCCACGGACACAATCTCGGATTCGTGAGCCTCGAGCTCCGGATGCCGTTCATCGACCGCCTCGACATTGCGGCACCGCTGCCGCTGTCGCTCTGGGGGCTCCGCGGTGTGGTCTTTCTCGACGCGGGCGCCGCCTGGGACGGGGACCAGTTCCGCGGACTCGTGACCGGCCCGGCCGGCCGGTCGCTCGGTGACATCCGGGCCGCCTACGGCTTCGGCCTGCGGATGAGGTTCTCCTACTTCGTGCTCAGGTTCGACTGGGCGTGGCCGACCGACGGCCGCGTCAGCGGGCCGATGAGGACGCACTTCGCTCTCGGAGGCGAGTTCTAGGATTCGCGCTGGACCGCGGCCTGGCACGGCGGCCGGGCCGCGCGATCCGGGCATGACAGCGCCGCGGGACTCCTCCAAGCGCGGCGTCGGGAGGTGTGAGGCTGGGAGCCGATTTCGTCAGCGACCTCAGTCCGGTCCAGCAGGCTGCGGTCCGTCACGGCGACGGGCCGCTGCTTGTGCTGGCCGGTGCCGGCAGCGGCAAGACCCGCGTTCTCACGTACCGCGTCGCCTATCTCATCACGGAGCGGCGCGTGAGCCCCCGGCGCATCCTCGCCGTCACCTTCACCAACAAGGCAGCCGGAGAGATGAAGAAGAGGGTCGCCGCTCTGGTGGGGGGCGACGCCGGGCACGCGTGGATCGGCACCTTCCACTCGATGTGCGCCAGGATCCTCCGGCGCGAGGCGCGGTGGGGTTGGTGGACCCCCGCGTTCTCCATCTTCGACGACCGCGACCAGACCGACCTCGTGAAGAGGTCGATGGAGAAGGCCGGCGTGGCCACGTCGGTGTTCTCGCCCCGAGCCGTGCTCGGCGCGATCTCGCGAGGGAAGGACAGGCTCCTCACGGCTGAGATGTACGCCGCGGAGGGCGGTGGCTACTTTGAGGAGTGCGTCGCCAAGGTCTACGCCGAGTACGAGAAGGGCCTCAGGGCCAACAACGCTCTCGACTTCGACGACCTCATCAAGGAGGCGGTTCAGGTCTTCCGCGCCAACCCGCCGCTCCTCGACGCCTACGCGGAGCGCTTCGAGCACGTCCTCGTGGACGAATACCAGGACACGAGCCACGCCCAGTACGCGCTCGTCAACATGCTCTCGAGCCGCCATCGGAACATCTGCGTCGTCGGAGACGACGACCAGTCGATCTACGGGTGGCGCGGCGCCGACATCACCAACATCCTCGACTTCGAACACGATCATCCCGACGCCACCGTTCTCACCCTCGATCAGAACTACCGGTCGACGAAGCGCATCCTCAACGCGGCGCACGACGTAGTGTCGAAGAACGCGAGGCGGAAGGAGAAGAAGCTGTGGACCGAGCGCGAGGAGGGTTCGTCCGTGGCCCTCGCGCGGGTCGTGAACGAGTACGATGAGGCCGACGCGATCCGCGACGCGGTGCTCGCGCGGGTGACGCGCGACGGGCGCGACTACCACGACTTCGCCGTCCTCTACAGAACGCACGCCCAGTCCCGCGTGATCGAGGACAGTCTGAGACGGGGGGGGGTCCCGTACGACATCGTCGGCGGGGTCAGGTTCTACGAGCGCGCTGAGGTCAAGGACGTGCTCGCCTACCTCCGCGTGATCGCCAACCCGGCCGACGCGGTGAGTCTGGAGCGGATCCTCAACGTTCCCCCGAGGAAGATCGGAGAGAAGAGCGCCACGAGGCTCGCCGAGGCCGCCGCTACGAAGAGCGTCGCGCTTCTCGACGCGCTGGCGGCCGCCGACGGGATCGAGGGGCTCCCGGCCGCGGCGGCCGATTCGGCCCGGAAGCTCGGAGGGATGTTCGAGCGCCTGAGAGAGAAGTCGGAGGCGACCCCGGTCGACGAACTCCTGAAGGAGCTCATCGACGAGACGGGGTACTCCGCCTGGCTGGACGGGCAGAAGACGGAGGAGTCGGCCCAGAGGCTCGCGAACGTGGAGGAACTCGTGTCGGCCGCGTCGGAGTTCGTCGATGCGAGCGGCGAGGAGAGCCTCGGCGCGTTCCTCGAGCAGGTCTCGCTCGTCGCGAACATCGACCGGTGGGAGGACCGCGCCAACGCCGTGTCGCTCATGACACTGCACAACGCGAAGGGGCTCGAGTTCACGGTGGTGATGATCCCGGGACTCGAGGACGGCCTGCTGCCGCACGAGTCGGCGTTCGCCGACGACGACGAGCTGGAGGAGGAGCGCCGTCTCTTCTACGTTGGGATGACCCGGGCGCAGGATGACCTCTGTCTCTTCTGCGCCGACACCAGGCGTAGGAGCGGCATCACGGAGATGCGGGTGCCGTCGCGGTTCCTCGACGAGATCGACTCGTCACACCTCTCCGTCGAGGACGCGAGGGCGCCGACCGGCCGGCAGCGCGCTCCGTCGACGCGGGCGGCGCGGGCTCGCCGGCGCCGGGCCGACGTCTTCCCGGATTACGAGGACTACTCCCAGGAGCAGCCGGAGCTCGCGCCCGGAGTTCGCGTGCGGCACCCGAGCTGGGGAGACGGCGTCATCCTCGATGTGTCGGGAACGGGCGAGGACACGATCGTCCGCGTCGAGTTCGGCGATGGAAGCGAGAAACGTATCATGGTAAGGTACGGGAAACTGACCCTCTCGGGATCTTGATCGAGAACTCAGGGAGGTGGCCTTGGCGGTCACGAAGGACGATGTGCGGCACGTCGCGGCGCTCGCGAGGCTCGCGCTCTCCGAGGAGGAAGTCGAGGAACTCGCAGGAGAGATGAGCCGGATCCTGGGCTTCTTCGAGTCGCTCGCGGGCGTCGACACGACCGGTGTCGAGCCGGCGTTCCGCGCCCTCAGACGCGAGAACGTCGCCAGGGACGACGCCGTCGGGGAGATGCTCACCCCCGACGACGCGCTCGCCAACGCGCCCGACCGGGAGGGGAACTACTTCAGGGTCCCGGGGATCCTGCCCAGGGAGTAGCGCGGGACCGGTCGCTCCCGGGACCGGACCGATCGGGCAGGCCACCCGGTGCCACACCGGGGTCCTCCGAGTGGAGCTCTACGAACTGACATTCTCGGAAGCGAGGCGAGGACTCGAAAATCGCGAGTTCTCGTCGCGGGATCTCGTGTCCTCCGTGCTCGACAGGATCGAAACGGTCGAGCCGAAGACCCGCTCTCTCCTCTACGTCCGCGACCGGAGCGAGCTGCTCGACGAGGCGTCGGCCATCGACGCCGCGAGGTCGAGCGGTGACCGCGTCGGCTTACTGGCGGGCGTTCCCGTGGTGATCAAGGACAACATCGCGACGAAGGGGATCCCGACGACCGCCGGGTCGCGCATGCTCGCGAGATTCGTTCCGCCCTACGACGCGACCGCGGTCGAACGGCTCAAAACCGCCGGCGCGCTGATCGTCGGGAAGGCGAACATGGACGAGTTCGCGATGGGGTCCTCGAACGAGAACTCGGCATTCGTGGCGGCGCGGAACCCCTGGGACCTCACCCGCGTCCCGGGAGGGTCGAGCGGGGGATCGGCGGCGGCGGTCGCCGCCGGTGAGGCCGTGCTGTCGCTCGGCTCCGACACGGGAGGGTCGGTGAGACAGCCGGCCGGATTCTGTGGAGTGGTCGGCGTCAAGCCGACCTACGGCCGCGTCTCGCGCTACGGCCTCATCGCTTTCGCGTCGTCGCTCGACCAGATCGGGACCGTGTCGAGGGACGTCGAGGGCGCGGCGGTCCTCCTCGGCGCCGTCGCGGGCGAAGACCCGCGCGACTCGACGACCGCAGCGGAGCCCGTCCCGGACTACGTCTCCGAGCTCGATCACGGCTGCTCCGGCCTCACCGTCGGTGTGCCGGACGAGTATTTCTCCGAGGGGCTGTCGCCGGACGTGGAGTCCGCGGTACGCCGCGCGATCGACGTTCTCGCTGAGGCGGGGGCTCGCGTGAAGGCGATCTCGATCCCGAATGCCGCGCACGGGATCGCGGCGTACTACGTCGTGGCGAACGCCGAGGCTTCTTCGAACCTGGCGCGCTACGACGGAATCGAGTACGGCCACCGCGCCTGCGGGAGCCGCGACCTGTTCGACACCTACTGCGCAACGCGTAGCAACGGGTTCGGACGGGAGGTCAAGCGGCGCATCATGCTGGGCACGTACGCCCTGAGCGCGGGCTACCGCGACGAGTGGTACCTGAAGGCGCAGAAGGTCCGCTCGCTCATCGCCGACGATCTCTCCCGCGCGTTCGAGGAGGTCGACGCCATCGTCGCTCCCACGTCTCCTACGCGCGCGTTCGGGGTCGGCGAGCTCGCGGACGACCCTCTCGAGATGTACCTCGCCGACGTCTACACGACGCACGCGAACCTGGCCGGGATCGCCGCGATCTCCGTCCCGTGCGATCCGGGCGACGGCGGGCTGCCGGTCGGGTTCCAGATCATGGTCGACAAGTTCCAGGAGGTCACGATGTTCAGGATCGCCCGGGCGCACGAGCGCGCGGCCGGGTTCCCCCGCGGCGTGCCGGACCTCTAGCGGCCCGGGGTTCAGGAGGATCGGGTGAGCTACATCCCGGCGATAGGCTTCGAGGTTCACGCGCAGCTCGCGACGCGCTCGAAGGTCTTCTGTGACTCGGCGAACGAGGCGGGAGGCGAGCCGAACACGCGCGTGTGTCCGGTCTGTCTCGGCATGCCCGGGGTGCTCCCCGTGCTGAACCGCGAGGCCGTCAGGCTCGGGATGCGCGTCGCGTTGGTGCTCGGGGCGTCGATCGCCGACCGTATGGGGTTCGCTCGCAAGAGCTACTTCTACCCCGACCTTCCCAAGGGCTATCAGATCACGCAGCACGAGCACCCGCTTGCCCGCGGCGGGCATCTCGACGTCGACGTCGAGGATGCGACAAGGCGCGTCGGTACGGGCGCGAGTCTCGTCGACATGAACAGGTGCGGCGTCCCCCTGATCGAGATCGTCACGCTGCCGGACATCCAGTCGGTCGAGGAGGCCGACGCGTTCCTGACGAAGCTCCGGAGGATCCTCGTCTTCATCGGCGTGACTTCCGGAGACATGCACGAGGGGAGCCTCCGTTTCGACACCAACGTCTCCGTGCGCTCGCGCGAGGCCGAGCCGTTGGGGACCGCGACGGAGATCAAGAATCTGAACTCCTTCCGCGCCGTGCGGAAGGCGCTCGAGCACGAGATCGACCGCCAGACCTCCCTCCTCCGGAGCGGCGGGGAGGTCCGCCACGAGACGCTCCTGTGGGACGCCGCCGAGCAGCACGTCACGCCGATGCGGTCGAAGGAGATCGCGTCCGACTATCGCTACTTCCCCGAGCCGGACCTGGGCGACATCACGATCCGAAGCGAGTGGATCGAGGAGGTCCGAGCGGCGCTGCCGGAGCTCCCCGCGGAGGTGCGCGCGCGGTTCGTCGAGCGGTACGGGCTGCCCGCGTACGACGCCGACGTCCTCACTTCCGATCCCGACACGGCCCTCTACTTCGAGCTCGCGTTCCTCGAGCTCCTGCGCCGTCTCGTTCCCGGCGCCGCGATCGCCCCGGCGCCGAAGGAGCCGTTCGACGTGGCCGTCGGCGACCGACGGAGCCCAGGAGAGACGCCGCTCCCAGAGAGCGCAGGCGACCCGTCCGACGCGGCGCGGAAGGTGAGCAACTGGGTCATGACGGTCGTCGGAAGATACGTCAACGCGAAGGGCATCGACGTGGCCACGCTCAGCCGGCAGCGCGTGTCTCCCGAGAGGCTGGCCGCGATCCTGCTCGAGGAGCGCAGCGGGGCCATCAGCGAGGCCGGCGCGAAGAAGGTGTTCGAAGCCGCGGCGGAGTCCGACGAGGAGATCGCGTTCATCATCGAGAGGCTGAACCTCACGCAGGTCTCCGGAGAAGAGGACCTTGAGGGCGTGGTGCTGGACCTGATCGGGCGGTTCCCGGAGGAGGTGGCGCGCTACCGGGCAGGGGAGCGGAAGCTCTTCGGCTACCTCATGGGCCAGATCATGCGCGCGACCCAGGACAGAGCGAACCCCCGCGTGGCGTCGGAGATCCTCAGCCGTATCCTCCGCTCCGAGTGACCGTGAGTGCCCTCTTCACGACGGCAATTGACCCGGCGGCGCCTGCGGACTAGGATGTTCTGAACAGAGAGGCCGACTTCAGGACCGACACGAGAACCGACAAGCGACCGACACGCGGAGGAACCAGGTGAACACCGTCCCCCAGACCCCCGAGGATCCGTACGTGCTCCCAGAGCACACGAAGGAGCTGTGCCAGCTCCGGTGGCTCGACGACGCGCTGTCTCCTTTGAGCTTCTTCGAGGACGCGTGGAGGTTCGGGATAAGACGGGTGCGAGGACTCCGCAGGCGATCGAGGGTGCTCGCCCGGAGACTCGGCCTCGCCGCGACACCGGAGGCCGGAGCGGCTCTCACGGGGAGCGAAGTCGCCGCCCGCACTGAGTCGTGGGCGCCCGGGGACATCATGGCCTCGGCCGAGGCCGGTTCCGGCGACGCGGACCCCTCGTCCGCCTCACCAGGGCAGAGCGTGAGC
>JALGVN010000127.1 GCA_025774645.1 bacterium | reverse complement strand
GGACATCGGCGACATCTTCTTCAGGCGGTCGAGTTCGCTCAGGGCCTTCTTCTCGGCCTCCTCGCTCATGTGAGCTTCCTCGATCGCCTTCTGAAGCTCGGCGACCTCCGGAGCCCCGTCGCCTTCGTGACCGAGCTCCTCCTGGATCGCCTTCATCTGCTGGTGAAGGTAGAACTCCTTCTGGCTCTTCTGGAGCTGCTCGCGCACCTGGCTCTCGATCTTGCGCTCGAGCCTCAGGATCTCAAGCTCAGCGGAGAGAGCACGCGCGAGGATGCGGAGCCTCGTCGTGACGTCGGAGGCCTCGAGGACGCGCTGTTTCTCCTCGATCTTGCCGCCGAGGTGCGTCGCGACGGTGTCGGCGAACCGCGAGACGTCCTCCATGTTCACCACGGAGACGAGGACCTCCTGCGGGATCTTCCTCGACAGCTGGACGTACTCCTCGAACTGGCCTGAGACGCTCCGCATGAGGGCCTCGGTCTCGACCGTCCGGTCGAGCTCGTCGTCCCTGAGCTCCACCCGGGCCATCAGGTAGTTCTCGTTCTTCATGAACCGCTTGACGGCCGCCCGGGAGAGACCCTCGACCAGGACCTTCATCGTCCCGTCGGGGAGCCTCAGGAGCTGCAGGACGCGCACGACCGTGCCGACCCTGTGAAGGTCGTCGGGGGTCGGGTCCTGCGTCTCGACCTCGCGCTGGGTCACGACGAACATGATCTTCTCGCCGTGCATGATCTCCTCGAGCGCGTTCACCGATCGGGGCCGTCCGACGAGGAGCGGGACGATCATGCGCGGGAAGAGAACCAGGTCCCGAAGCGGCACGATCGGCAGCTTGTCGCTGAACTCCAGAGTCTCGTCATCGTGCTCGATCTGAAGCATCGTGTCTCCTGGAATGCGGTCCGTGTCCCGCCGGAAACTCGCGGGAGGGCGTCTGGGCCCGCGTTCTCGGTCATCCTATCGTCGTTTCAGAGGGCCCTCGGGGCCCTTTCAGCACCATCTCCGGGTCCAACATAACCCTGCCCCGAAGCCCCGCAAGGCCTCGCGGGAGCCGCGATGACCGGTGCGGCAGGCCCTACGACTCCTCCTGTTTCCTCTCGATCACCAGGTCGATGAGGCCGTACGCCACCGCCTCCTCGCCCGACATGAAGTAGTTCCGGTCGGAGTCCTCGGTGATCTTCTCCGGCGTCTGGCCGGTGTGCTTCGCGAGGATCGCCACCAGCTTCTCCTTCAGCCGGAGGATCTCCTTCGCGTAGATCTCGATGTCGCTGGCCTGCCCCTCGCTGCCGCCCGCCGGCTGGTGGATCATGATCCGGGAGTGCGGAAGCGCCGAACGCTTCCCCTTCGTCCCGGCCGCGAGGAGGACGGCGGCCATGCTCGCCGCCTGCCCCATGCAGATCGTGTGGATGTCCGGCCGGATGTACTGCATCGTGTCGTAGATGGCAAGGCCGGCCGCGACGTACCCGCCGGGGCTGTTGATGTAGATGTAGATGTCGCGCTCGGGGTCCTGGGCTTCGAGAAAGAGCAGCTCCGCGATGACGATGTTGGCGACCCTGTCGTCGATCGGCATGCCGATGAAGACGATGTTGTCACGAAGCAGCCTCGAGAAGATGTCGTAGGAGCGCTCTCCGTACCGCGTCTGTTCGATCACAAACGGGGTCAGTCCCATTGAGTTTCGCCCTCCGCTTCCGCCATCCGTTGGAGCCCGGGCGGGTGAACCCGCGCGGGCCGTGTCGCTAGCCTGTCTTCTCAGCGTCGTCCGCCGCTGCAGCTTCCGCCGCCTGTGCCGCCGCCTCTTCCCGCGCCTTCGCGACGTCGAACGGTTCGGTCGTCACCTTCGAGAACCCGACGCTGAGCTCGTGCACCTTCCCGAGCCAGATGTCGTTCTCGATCTCCGAGAGCGACTCGCTTCCCTCGAGGTCCTTGAGGAGCGCGGCGGGCTCGCGCCCGTGCCGCTCCGCGATGAGGGCGATCCGCTGCTCGATGTCCTGCGGCGTCACCTCCATCCCGTGTTCCTTCGAGAGCACGCTGAGGATGAGACCGGCCTTGAGCTGGTGTTCGACGACCGGCCTGTAGACCCGGTCGAAGGCGTCGCGGTTCGTGTCGTCCGCGCCGCCGTTGCCGCCGCCTCCGCCCCCCGTATCGGCCTTCCGGCCCTCCGCGAACCGCTCGTGCATGCGGTCGAGCCGCTCGGCGACCAGGCACTCCGGAAGCTCGAACGGGTTGCCCTCGATGAGCTTCCCTATGATCTCCTCCTCGAGGCGCCTCCTGGCCCAGGCCTTCGCCTCGGCCTCGAGCTGGTTCCTGATGCCGACCCTGAGGTCGAGAACCGTCGAGAAGTCGCCCACCTTCTTGGCGAGCTCGTCGTTGAGCGGCGGGACACGCTTCTCCTTCACCTCGGTGACCCGCACCCTGAGCGTGATCGTCTTCCCCGCGAGCTCCTCCGCGCCGTAGTCGGCCGGGTAGGTCACGGGGACGACTTTCTCCTCGCCTGCAGACGCGTCGAGGATGGCCTCCTCGAGCTCCTGAGGAATCCGACCCGACCCGACCTCGGCCGGGAATCCCTCCTGCCTCGTGTCGGGCACCGGCTCGCCGCTCTCGTCGAGCCGTTCGAAGTCGACGATCGCGTAGTCGCCGGGAACCGATGGACGCGTGACGGCGACGAGATCCGCCTGCCCCTCGCGGATCTCCTCCAGTGCCTTCTCGACGTCCTCGTTCGTGACGATCGGGATCCGCTCCGTGAACTCGAGCCCCTGGTAGTCCTTGAGCTCGACCTCCGGCCGGATCTCGACGGTCGCGGTCACCTGGTAGTGCCCGTCGCTCGGCGCGGCGCTCCCGATCTCGACCTTGGGGTCGCAGATCGGCGCGATCCCCGTCTCCTTCACCGCGGCGAAGTACGCGTCCGGGATGAGGGACTCGAGCGCTTCGACCCTGACCTGCTCGCCGTACTTCCGCTCCAGCCTGTCGCGCGGGACCTTGCCCTTGCGGAAGCCGGGCGCCTCGGCCTTCGCTGCCAGCGCCTCGAACAGCTCGTCCGCCTTCTTCCCTACCTCGTCCTCGGGCAGGTCGATGGTCAGACGTCTTTTCCAGTTGTCAAGTTCCTCCAGATGAACGCGCAACAGAGTCTCCTTGTGAGTTGCATGAACCATGCCCGGGACTGCATAACTCCCGGTGTCTGGGCCTGTTCCGGCGTTTCTGGTGCGAGAGGGGGGACTCGAACCCCCACAGGTCTCCCTACTGGAACCTAAATCCAGCGCGTCTACCAGTTCCGCCACTCTCGCGGTGTCAGGCCCGCGACGCATGGGCGATCACCGCTCCCGCGATGATCGAGTTCCGCTTCGTGTCCGGGCCGTCAGCTCTGGAAGGCATCACGATCGGGACCTTCGCCCCGATCAGGACGCCGGCGTTCTGAACCCCTTCGGTCATGAAGTAGAGGGCCTTGTAAAAGACGTTGCCGACGTCGATGTCGGCGAAGGTCACGAGGTCCGCCTTCCCCGCCACGGGGCTCACGATGCCCTTCCGCTCCGCGGCCAGCTCGCTCACCGCGTTGTCGAACCCGAACGGTCCGTCGACCACGCACCCCGTAATCTGGCCGCGGTCGTTCATCTTGGCAAGCGCCGCGGCGTCGATCGAGTGCGGCATGGCCGGGTTGACCTGCTCGAGCGCGCCGACGACCGCGACCTTCGGGTTCTCCCACCCGAGCTTGTGCATCGCGTCGACCGCATTCCTTATGATGTCGGCCTTCTTCTCGAGGTCCGGCGCGAGCACGATGCCGCCGTCGGACATGGCCAGGATCCTCCCGAACGACGGGGTCCAAACGAGCGCGATGTGGCTCATGAGCTTCCCGGCGCGGATCCCGGTCTCCTTGTCGAGCGCGGCCTTCATGAGGACGGCCGTGTTCACTTTCCCCTTCATGAGGAAGTCGACCTTGCCCTCGCGCACGAGCTCGACCGCGAGGTGCGTCGACTCGACCGGGCCCGGCGCCTCGATCAGCTCCCATCGGGACACGTCCACACCCGCGTCCTCCGCGGCTCCCTGGATGAGATCCGGGACGCCGATCAGGACGGGCTTCACGATGCCGGTCTGCCACGCGTCGTACGCCGCCTCGAGCGCGCACGCGTCCCACGCGGCGGCGACCCCGAGGCGCGCCTTCCCCTTCTCGTGCCCGTAGGCGAGCGCCTTCTGCTTCAGCTCGTCGAAGTTCCTCGGCGCCTGTGTGCTGTCGGCCATCGTGGCTCCTTTCGTGCCGCTGGTCCGTGGACTGCGTTCTGCTGCGGCGTCCGGCAGCCGGCGTCGCGGCCGGCGGCTGTCGCGTCACCCGGCCGGGTAGTTCCGGGGCTCTTCCTCCCCGGTGAGAACCTCGAGCGCCCCCATCGCGAGGGACTCGAGCTCGTTCTCGCCGGGGAGCACGAGCACGCCGGCGATGAACGAGACGCGACCTGTCACGAGTTCGACCAGCAGTTCCGAGTGGGCGAGCGACCCCGTGAGGACGATCGACTCGACCTCGCCCGCGAGCGTCGCCGCCATCGCCCCGATCTCCTTCGCGATCTGGTACGCCATCGCCTCGATCACCTCGCGCGCCCTCGCGTCTCCCCCGCCAGCGCGCCGCTCGACGTCGCGGAAGTCGTTCGTGCCGAGGAGCGACAGGAGACCGCCCTCCTTGATGACGATCCTCACCATGCGGTCCGGGGCGACGGCATTCTCCGCCATCCAGTTCAGCATCTCGACGAGCGGGAGGGCGCCCGTTCGCTCCGGTGAGAACGGTCCGCCGGACGCGGCGTTGTTGACGTCGATCATCTTCCCGCGCCTCAGGGGAGCGATGGAAATCCCGCTCCCGAGGTGCGCGAGGATGAGGTTCATCGAGTCGAGTCGGCGGCCGAGCTTCTTCGCCGCCTTCTTCGCCGTCGCCTTGATGTTGAGCGCGTGGAGGAGGCTCTTCCGCTCGATCCCCGCGTGCCCCGAGTACCGGGCGAGCGGCTCGAACTCGTCGACCGAGACCGGGTCGGTGATGAACGGGCGGCCGCCCAGGTCGCGGGCGAGCGCGTCCGCGAGAAGCGGACCGAGGTTCGACGCGTGCTGGCCCTGGTAGCCCTGGCGCGCGTCCTCGAGCATGAGGTCGTTCACGGCGTAGGTGCCGCTCGGGATCGAACGCAAGAGCCCGCCGCGGCCGGCGATCGCGTCGAACGGGCGGTCGATCTGTCCGCCCTCCTCGAGTGCCTTCTCGATCGCGAGACGGCGGAAGTCGAGCTGGTCGGGGATGGTCTCGAACGCGGCGAAGTCCGCAGGCGTATGCTCGACGTTCGCCTCGAAGACGCGCTTCTCGCCCTCGTAGACGGCGATCTTGGTCGTCATGCCGCCGGGGTTCACGGCGAGCACTCTCAAGGTCGTACTCATCGCGTAGCTACCTCCTGCGCGACACGCTTCTCGCACCGCGTTGAACGGAACATGATAGCACAGCCGGAGAGGTTCTCGAAGCGCGGCGGCCGGAAGAACGCGGGGGCAGGCAGGTCCGCGGCGTCGGCAGGCCCGCGCCGCGCGGCGCCTAGTCGATGTACCCGAGCGCCCTCAGGCGTTCCTCCATCGCGGGGTCGATCGTCGTCTCGTCGACGTCCTCGGCGAGTCGGAGGGACTGCAACGTTGTGAGGGTCCTGTCAAGAATGGCCGAGAGGCTGTCGACGACGTCGGGCCTCTCGCCGGCGAGGTCGCGCCGTTCGAACGGATCCGCGACGGGATCGTAGAGCATGCTCAGCCTCTCGGAGGCGAACCTCGCCCGGATCAGTTTCCAGCCGTCGACCCTGAGCGCGCGCCCCTCGTGACCCCCGGCGTCGAGCTCCGCGAGGACCGGCAGGGCCGGGCCCGCAGGAGCGCCGGTTTCGAGAACGGGCCAGAGATCGACGCCCGTCAGGAGCGCGGTCTCCACGTCGACGTCGTCGCCCCAGGCCGGCGCGGTTCCCGGATCGCCGCCGACGGCGTGGAGGAGCGTCGGCATGAGGTCGACGTGACGGACCGTCTCCGTGACGACCCTCCCCTCCCCGAGCACGCCCGGATACCAGAGCACGAGCGGCACGCGGATGAGCTCCTCGTAGAGCGACTGCCCGTGTCCCCAGCCCCGGTGGTCGTAGAACTCGTCGCCGTGGTCGGCCGTGACCACGATCAGGAGATCGTCGAGGAGTCCGCGGTCGCCCAGCTCTGAGAGGAGATGTCCAAGCTGTTCATCGAAGTAGACGATCGACCCGTCGTACTGGGCGATCATGTTCTGTCTCTCGGGTTCCGGAAGCGGCTCGCCCTCGGCGAACGGGAGCATCATCGTCATTCGACCGGGGTACTCGGTGACCTTGGGATCGGTGTAGTCCGGGTCGAACAGGTCGTCGTACGGCGGAGGCGGAGCGTACGGGTAGTGCGGATCCATGTAGTGGACGAACGCGAAGAACGCCGCCTCCGGGTTCAGGTCGATCCACTCGAGGAGCGCGCTGTTGAGATCGACGGAATCGCCTCCGTCGTACGGGAGCGCCTCGTGACGCATCGAGACGAGCCCGTCGGCCGTCTCGATGAACGTGTGCACCCAGTGGAGCCGAGGCGCGTCCCAGCCGATCACGCGCGCGACGTGGTTGACCACGCTCTTCGCTCCGGCGGTCGGGGCCTCGGTGTAGAAGAAGTCGGTGCCGCGACCGAAACCGAAGACCGGCGAGACGATCGGGTTCGCCGAGAAGATCGCCGTGGAGTAGCCCGCGTCTCGCATTCCCTCCATGAGCGTAGGATACGCGTCGGGCAAGACGTGAGAGAGCATGTGCATACCGTGCGTTGAAGGGAAGAGCGAGGTGATGACGGACGCGGAGGCCTCCTTCGTCCGGCACCCCTGCGAATACGCGCTCGTGAAGAGCACGCCCTCCGCCGCGAGCGTGTCGATCGTCTCCGACGTCTCCCGCTCGTACCCGTAGCAGCCGAGGTGGTCGGCCCGCATGGAGTCGATGAAGAGGAAGAGGACGCTCGGCCCCTCGGCGCCGCGGTCGATGGGAGCGGCCTGGTACTCGCCGGCCGTCCGCGTGGCCGGCGCGCCGATCGCGACGAAGAGAGCGAGCACGATCGCGAGGACCGCGAGAGGCGACGCGAGGCCGAACCTCCTCGGAGCCCTTCCG
>JALGVN010000360.1 GCA_025774645.1 bacterium | reverse complement strand
GAACGGAGGACAGAGCGGCGCGTCGAACGTGGGGGCGACGCTCGTCGACGGGGACATGTACATCTCCCTCCCGGATGACTCGCACGATCTCGGGACCGTGCCCGCTCTGACCGAAGTGTCCTACCAGGACGCGTTCGTGGTGACGATTGCCGACGACTGCCCCAACGAGTACGACGTGCCCCTCACGCTCGAATTGAGCGAAGGGGCGAGAACGACGTGGACGGACAGCTTCCTCCTGAGGGTCTTCCGCCCCGAGCTGGTGCAGGCTGCCAACTACGTGAACGACGGGGTCGGTGGGAACGGTGTACCCGGCGTCGGCGAGACGATCATCCTCACGATCAAGGTCCTGAACGAAGGCAACGGTGTGGCCGATGCGGTCACCGGCGTTCTTCGCTATCCGGGCGGCGACGTCGCGATCACGGACAGCACGAACACGTGGGGCGACATCGTTCCTGGTGACACCCACTACGGCGAGGGGAGCTTTGAGTTCGACGTGGTTGCTCCCATCTCCGGGCTGTTCCGGCTCGTGCTCACGGACGAGGACGGGAAGCAGTGGTCGCACTGGTTCGACCTCGTGCGGCCGGACGTGCTCGATGGACTCACGGGTGACGTGAGGAGTACGACCATCTCCCTGCGGTGGAACCAGTCGCCGGAACTCGACCTGTGGGGGTACAACATCTACAGGACCAATCACGCGGCCGGAACTTACGTCCGCGCGAACGACGGTGTCATCGAGAGAACGTCCTACTTCGAGGACTCCGGGCTTCTGGAGAATACGAAGTACTACTACCGCGTGGCCGCGGTCGATTCGTCCGGCAATGAGGGGAGTAACTCCGCGGTGCTCGAGATCACGACGAACCCTCCGAGCCAGGCGGGGTGGCCGCTCAGCGGGGGAGCGGCGATCTACGGTACGCCGACGCTGGCCGACCTCGATCTCGACGGCGACTTCGAGGTGATGATCGGCTCGCAGGACGTCTACTGCTGG
Organism: bacterium; assembly: GCA_025774645.1. GTDB lineage: Bacteria > Joyebacterota > Joyebacteria > Joyebacterales > Joyebacteraceae > JALGVN01. The sequence goes on along the minus strand of JALGVN010000360.1, from coordinate 1,702 downwards.
CATCACGACGGCGTCGAGTTCATGGACGGCGACGGCGACCCGAGGACGAACGGCGTCTACACGATCTACGGCGAAGGCAACTACCGCGCGTCGCTCGCGGTCGGTGAAATGGACGGCGACCCATACCCGGAGGTCGTCGCCGCATCGTGGGGCAACTTCGGGACCCCGGAGTCGCCGGACTACCGCATCTTCGCGTGGAACGGGGAGGACGGCTCTCTGCTCCCCGGGTGGCCGGTCTCGACCGGGAAGCTCTGCTGGGGGACGCCCGCGGTCGGCGATCTCACGGGAGACGGTCTCGACGACATCGTCATCCCGTGTGCCGACGGCTTCCTGTACGGCTGGCGGTCGGACGGGTCCGAGATCATCGACGGCGACGGGAACCCCGGGACCGAGGGTGTCTTCAAGTACCTCTCGTGGCCGTACGGGTACCAGTACTCGTCACCCGCGCTCGCGAACGTCGACGGGGACCCCGAACTCGAGATCGTCGTAGGGTCCCGCTGCGACAGCCTGTTCGTCTTCAATTCCGACGGTTCGAGGGTGCCCGGCTGGCCGGTCTGGTGCGGCGAGCGCGTCGTGGGCGCGCCGGCAGTCGCCGATCTCGACGGCGACGGGTCTCCCGAGATCATCGTGACGCCGAACGACAGCGGGATCTTCGTGTTCAGCGCGAGCGGCGACACGCTCCCCGGGTGGCCCGTTTCGCTCTCGGTCGGCGGCGATTTCCCTGCGTCACCGTCCATCGGGGACGTGTCGGGCGACGGAGTGCCGGAGATCATCCAGCCCGACGAGGACGGGTTCATCCACGTTCTCGACATCAACGGACAGGAGCTTGGAGGATGGCCTCAGCAGTTCGACGTCACCTACGCGGACATCAGGAGCACGAGCGTCGCGATCGGGGACGTCGACGGCAACACGAGGCAGGACATCGTGGTCGCGAGCAACACGGGCGAGGTCTTCGCTTTCTCAGGGACGGGACACGGCTGGCCGATCCGGACGGACGCTGAGGTCTACGGCACGCCGACGCTCGGCGACCTGGATCTCGACGGCGACGTCGAGGTGATCGTCGCGGGCATGGATCTCGGCGTCTACGTCTGGGACTGCGAGGGTCTCTACGCGAACGGCGCCGGCGTCGACTGGGCGACCTTCCGAGGCAACTTCCGTCGCACCGGGGACCACAGCGTCCACATTCCGTCCGGGATCGATGAGGGCGACGGGACGCTCACGCGCGTGATCGCGCTCGAGCAGAATCATCCGAACCCGTTCAACCCCGTGACATCGATCGGGTACTCGGTGCCCGCCGACGTCGCGGTGGTGGAGCTCGGCGTCTACAGCGTCTCGGGCAGGCTCGTCAGGACGCTTGCGTCCGGGTCGTGCGATCCGGGGCGACACGTAGCGGTCTGGGACGGGCGGGACGAGCGCGGGGAGAGGGTGGCGTCGGGCATCTACTTCGTGAGGCTCTCCGCGGGCGCTGTGTCTGAGTCCCGGAAGATGGTGCTTCTCGAGTAGGGACAACATCGCCGTACCACAATCGAAGCCGGACCCCTCGGGGTCCGGCTTCGCGCTTCTCCACGACCCCCGCTCACGCGGTCGCCGCTCGACCCTCGACTGGAACGCGATGTGCAATGCTAGACCTCAGTGCCCCGCATTTGTCCACCCCGTCGACACGTCTGATGAACCGCCCCGCAACCTGCGTCACCGGCGGTCG
>JALGVN010000126.1 GCA_025774645.1 bacterium | reverse complement strand
GCAGGGTCGCGAACTCCCCCGGCGTGCGAGGCGACTTCCTCTCTACCTTGAGGAGACCGGGGCGCGCGGCCGCCAGTTCGAGGAGCTCGGCGGCCTCGCGTTCGGCGTGCGGCAGGTCGCGACCGGCGAGGCCGGCCTCGAGGTTCGCCATGAGGAGAACCCTGAGCGGCGTCCTCCGTCTCGTGTCCGCGGCGCGTACCGCGGTCTCGGAGCGAATCTGCCGCGACGTGTGGAAGAGCTGCCAGAGGAACTGCCCCCCGGGACGAGGCACGAGCAGTTCCCACGGGACGCGCGAGAGCTCCGGCTGGATCCTGAGCAGGAGGTGGTCGCCCGGAAGGTCGGCGATCCTGGTGCTCGCGCCCGAAGCTCCCCCGAGGACCGAGCTCCCGATCTCGAGGCCGAGGGAGTAGATGCGGCGCTGTGTCTCCGCCACCTCTTCGGGCGTCGCGCAGCCTCCGGTCGCGACGCCTCGGGCACGTTCGAAAGCAGTCGCCCTCGCGGCCAGCTCTCCAAAGCCGGCGAGTATCCGTTCCTCTTCGTCCGGATCCCGGTCGACGACGAAGTCGCGCACGGCAGCCCCCCGGGAGTCCGAGATCACGACGGTGATCTTCCCAGGCGGTTCAGCGCGAAGGTGAACGTCCGGGGCCACTTCGGCGGTCGGCACGAGCTCCACGCGACTCGTTCGCCGACGCCAGACGAGGAGCACCACGCCAACGACGACGAGCGCCGCCAGCCACATCGGATTCAGGAAGCCCTCGACGAAGGTGGCCGCAGCCCGGTAGACCTGGGCTCGTCCACCGTACGGAAGCAACCTCAGGAGGACCCACAGCGCCACGAGGGTCGCCACTACCCAGAGGAGCGCAGAGGGAACGAGTGCGGAACGCGTGCGGGCTCCAGGAGCGCGCACGCCGCCGGCCGTCCTGGTCTCGAACACGCCGCTGCAGCTCCCACACCGAAGCGTGCGCCCAATGCGCGCGTCGCTCGGGCTCCAGTGTTCCGACACGAGCTCCAGACGTCCCCCGCAGCGGGGGCAGCGTTCACGATTCACGCGGCATCTCCCGCTGCGGCTCGCCCGCAGAGCGTCCGGAGGTCGCTTCATTCCTGGTCAGACGCACGATCTCGTCTGCCTCTCCCGCGAGGTGGTTCTCGCATGCGAGCAGGATGACCTGTCTCTCCCGGGCGATCTCGCGGAGGACGCCGATCGCCGCCTGCCGCCTCTCGGGATCGAAGTGGACCAGAACGTCGTCGAGCACGAAGGGCGCTCCGCCCGGTCCCGAGAGGAACTCCAGGAGCCCGTAGCGCACGGCGAGATAGAGCTGATCGACCGTACCGGCGCTGAGCTCCTCCCCGCCGAGAGTCGCGGGAGCTCCCTCGATCGGATCCGGGTTGGTGACGCTGAACTCGAGGTCCGTCGCGACGCTCACCTCCGAGTACCGGCCGAGCGTCACTCCCGCGAGCACGCGTGACACGAGCGGCGCCAGCGCCGCCGACGCGTCCCGCTTCGTTCTCTCGAGCGCGGTGACGAGTCCCTCGTGCGCGAGCCGGAGCACGCGCTCTCGGCGCCCGACACGCTCAAGATCGCTCGAGATGATCTCGAGTCTCGCCTCGAGATCGGGGAGCGGCGCCTCGTCGCGGGCTCCCTCGAGCAGGGCCGTCTTCCTCGTCGTTCTCCGTGTGAGCTCCTCGATCTTCTCACGCCAGGCCGCGCTCTCGTTCCTGAGACCCGCGACCTCCACGGCTGCAAGAACGCCGTCGGCTCCGCCCGACTCTTGGAGCTTCCTCTCGAGCTCGATCTTCCGGCGCTCCTGCGACGCTCCGGACGCCTGGAGGTTCTCTTCAAACGCGTCCGCGCTCTCCTCACCGGCGAGCTCGAGGAGGATCGTGTCCGACTTGCCGATGCCCGTGCGGAGTTCCTGCTGTCGAGCTGCAGCCCGCGAGTAGTCCTCGTACGTCGCGACGCCCGCTCGCCCGAGCGCGCTCCCAAGCGTCTCTTCCGCCCTGTCACGCTCCCCGATCTCACGGTCGACGTCGCGCCTGAATGCCCGGAGCCGCGCGCCCCTCCGATAGAGAAAGACGGCGGCGGCCGCGAGGGCCACACCGAGCAGGACGGACCACAGGCGGACCCCGGGGACGGTCGGTGCGTAGATCGGGGCGAACAGAGCACCGAGGGCTACCAGCCCGAGTACCATCGTTGTCACCCCGGGCCGCCCCGAAGCACCTCTCCAGTCTCCCGGAGGCGCGCTCCCCTCGAGCTTCGCGATCCGCTCCCCCGCCGCCTCAACGTCCCGCCTCGCCTCCTCGATCAGCTTCCCCTGCTCCGGCAGCGCCTCGTCGATCTGGCCGTACGCCTCCGCGATGTCGCTCCTGAGCTTCCGGATCTTGCCGATCTGGGAAGCGTTCCGTTCGAGCTCCCTCTCCACTTCCTCGAGTTCTCGCGCCGCGTCGCTCCTCGTCTTCTCCGTCTCGAGCGTCCGGTCGACTGATGTCTTCTGCTCCGTGGCCTTCGCGAGATTCGCTCGATCGGCCGCGAGTTCGTTCCTCAGCCTGACGTTCTGTTCCCACTGGCGGCGAGACTCCGCGATCTTCGCGGTGATCTCCCTCTTCTCGTCCATCAACCTCTTGATCGGCCCGGGGTTCTTGGCGGGACTTCTCACGCCTACGCCCAGGGCGGCGATGGCCTTGTCGAGCTGTCCTATGACCCCGGCTGCGTCGGTCGCGCCGCTCGAGCTCGTCATCTTCCTCTCGATCATGGGAAGGAGGTCCGAGCGTCTCGCCTTCCCGGCCTTCCCCTCGAGCGCGGCGAGTTCTCCCTGGCGCACCGCAGCGACCGACTCGAACGCCTGCTGCTCGCGGAAACCGATCATCTCGCGGAGTCGAGCCTCGACTTCTCCCCTGTCGCCGATGGTCTCCGAGCCGTCACCCTTTTCGAGCACGGCCCGACGCGCTCCGAAGTCCTTCAGGAGCCGGTAGGTCTCCCCATCGTGCTCGAAGTCCAGCTCGAGCCGCATGGCGCCCTTCGAGCCCCAGCGCTCGAGGTCCTTCAGGGTCTTCGCCGTCGATGCAACGTCGCAGAAGAGAGCCGTCGCGATGCCCTCGACGATCGTGCTCTTGCCTGCCTCGTTCGGACCGACGATGAAGTTCAGGCCGCGGCCGAACTCGACCTCGCGATCGCGGAAGAGCCTGAAGTTCACGAGTTTGACGCGACGGATCCTCATCGAAGGACGTCCTTCCCCTGAAGGAGCGCAACTCCGAGCTGGAGCGCGTCTTCGATCTCCCGCCGCTCCTCATCGCCGGCCGCATCGTCCAGCTTCCTCTTCATCATGCGCGCGAACTGCCCGACCACGAGGCGCTCCGGAAGGCGCGCGAGCGCTTCGTCGTCGAGCCTGAGATGGTACGTCCTGTCGCCCGCCACGACCTGGAAGTAGTCGTCCACCACGGCGGCGAGGAACCCCGTCTCGTCGAAACCCGAATCGACGGCCAGAAGACCCGACAGGCCGAGCCTCAGGATGGTGTCGATGTCAGGCGGAACGCTCTCGCGGACGCGGGCCGCGAACGCGGTCGCGTCGGGCGTCGTGCCCACGTCGATCGCGGCTCCGACGACCGTCCTCACACCGATCCGGTGCTTCCGGACCGCCGCGCCGCTCGAGCCGAGCTCCACGACCGCTATGTGGCCCGCTCCCGTCTGGTCGACGGCCATCGCCTCGGGCGCTCCCGCGTACACCGCCGGCGCCGACGCACCCTCGATCTCGCGCCACGAATGCCAGTGCCCGAGAGCGAAGTACGCCCACCCGGGCGCGGCGAGCTCCTCGAGATCGATGGGGTGGTCGTCCGGCTCCCGGGGAACCACGTCCACGGAACCGTGCGCCACGGCGACGCTGAAAGGAAGGTCGGTGCTCGGCGCGAGGCCGGCGAGCTGATGGGTCGTCGAGCGGTTCGACCGGAGCGCACTTCCGCGGATCGAGATTCCCGGACCGACGAGATCGACGGCCGTGCGGTCGTCTTCGCCCAGCACGAAGAGCCGCGCAACGCGCGCGAACTCGTCGGCGTAGTTCGTGTAGACGGAGGCGGTTCCGAGCGAGTCGTGCGAGCCTGGGAAGATCACCGCGGTGCTCCCCGACTCCCCGGTGAACCGGGCGATCTCCTGAAGAACGAACCGGACATCGGAGGACGGCGGGCTGCCTGAGTCGAAGAGGTCTCCGGCGATCAGGAGGCAGTCGGCCCTCTCCTCGAGCGCGAGGTCGACCGTCGACGAGAACGTGCGGCGGATCTGCTCCCGCTGCTCGGACGCGCGGTCGCCGAGCCAGCCGAGCGGCGCGCCGACGTGGACGTCTGAGGTGTGAACGAGAACGGGCAAGGGCGCCTCCGGGAGGGCAGTGCGATTCCGACTGAAATCCTATGTGCGCACGTCCTCCAAGTCAAGCAGACCTCGTGCCCGCGGCACGTAACATCGCGCCTGCCGGAACGCGAGGCGCGGGCACCGATGATGGTGCCCGCGCCTGTTACGGATGCAGCTCTGGTTGCCTACGAGCCAGCCCGTCCGCAGCCCGGAGCGGAGCGGTCAGGCAACGCGGCCTATCAGTCGCCCAGCCAGTCGATGATCACCTGCCACTCGGCGTTCGACATGCCCGGGAAGATGCCTTCGAACGTCGGGTCCGGGAAGTTGATCGGCATGACCACCTCCGGCTCGTCAGGATCGACCCATGGCGTCACGAACTGTGGGAGGTAGGCCGTGAGCGGATCGAGCGGATCGTTGAAGAACTGCGAGACATCGACCGTGATGTCGATGTCGGGGGCGCCGGGCTCCTCGTCCGATGGGTTGATGACGATCGGCTCATTCAACGCCTCATAGATGAGGTCGGCGATCATCAGGATCGTATCGCACGGCGCCGGCCCGAGCATGTCCTCGAGCACGATGTACTGCCCGCCGTCGAAGTAGAACTCCGTGATGAGGTCGAACGTCTGGTCGTCGGTCTCACTCTGGAGCGACGCGCAGGCGTTCTCCAGATCATCGGAGACGTCACCGAAGTACGCGAAGGCGTTCGGCATGTGGTTCCCGGAACGAAGGCTCAGGAAGTCCGGATCGGTCGTGAGAAGCTCCTCCACCGTCTGGCCCGGAGAGATGTCCATGTTGTACGCAACGATCATCTCGAACGCGCCCATGATCGCGTGCAGCGGGGCCATCGCGAAGGCCACGTCGGTTGCGTCGAGCTCGATCAGGACCCACATCGTGTCGCGAGACCCGTCTTCGATCGGAATCTCGAGGTTGACCACGCAGTCGAGATCCTCGAAGTCGAACAGGTTCTCCTCGCTGTACTCGAGCGCCGGGATGACCTCGTCCTCGATGTATTCCTGAAGGAGCGAGATCTGGATCGGGTCCACACGGCTGTCGCCGAACGACTCGAGCACCCGCTTCGCGTCGACGGCTCCCGGGACGTCCAGATACCACAGGAGCGGGAACTTGTTCGACGCGCGAACGTCCCCGCCGAAGATGTCTTCCAGGATGTCGGCAAGGTCGGGATCCGTCACGACCTCTATGATCCTCGTGAGGCCGGCCATCAGGAGCGCCCCGCAGTGCTCGGGGTCGGCGTCGAGCGCGTCCTCGAAGTCGCTGAGAGGGCCGGAGACGTCTACGTCCCATTCCCAGATCGGGAGATCGGTCTCCAGATCGATCAGCTCACCCTGAAGGTCGTTCATGCCCGACGCGAATAGCAGGTCCGCGTTCGCGGGGATCTCTTCCTCGTCCAGAAGGTCACAGCCGACGAAGAACAGCACCGTGCCGACGGCCGCGAGGCAGAGCAGCAGCAAGCGAGTCCTCTTCATTCCGTCCCTCCCTCTCCATGCGGTGGCCGGACGCTCTCCCCGCCCGGGACCGGTCTCATTGAGCTTCGGAACCCTCCAACGCGCCAACAGTAGGTCCGCATTCTTGACGTGTCAACCCAAATTGAAAGACGCCCCGCCGATGCGACGGAGCGTCTTTGGGTTCTCTGATACACACGCTACTTCGGCGGGAAGTCCTTGAGGATCTTCGCGACCCACTTGTCGAACTGCTCCTGGCTCGCGGGAGCGTCCTCGAGCCGGACCTTCCCGACTCCGTGCCAGATCGACTCGGTGCTTCCGGAGACCATCATGCCGATCAGGAGAGCACCCTCGTCGTACACATCGGGGTCGCCGACCCAGTCGTCTTGCGGAACGTATATGTTGTCGCGCTGCCCCACGTTCACGACTACCGTCTCAAACCTGCCGCCGCGCACGATGGCCACGAAGTCCGGATTCCCGGTCTGATCGTACACGAGGCCCTTGCCCTCGAGAGTGCCGATGACGGCGCTCTCGATGCGCTCGGCAACGAGAGGATCGATGTCGCTGCCGTCAGGCATGGAGAGGACCCCCGTCTGAAACCCGAACGTCTTGAGAGACGAGAAGTCGTAGGCCTCGTCATACCCGGTCTCGACCGTCATGTCCGAGCCCGCGCACCCGGCAAGCCACACGAGCGCGAGCGCCGCGCCGACCACCGCCACCGTCATGAGTCTCCGATTCCTGCTGAGCCGCTTCATTGCGCCCTCCTGTTGCCGAGCCGAAGACGATCGCCGGCCTGTTTGCATCCGGCGTCGTGAACTCCGCAGGCCCGCCGCTCACCGTAGCCCTGTCTATGCTGGTACGCCCAGGAGGACTCGAACCCCCAGCCTTCTGATCCGTAGTCAGACGCTCTATCCAATTGAGCTATGGGCGCGGTCTTGTTCTGGCGGAGAGGGAGGGATTCGAACCCTCGGTACAGTTACCCGTACAACTGCTTAGCAGGCAGCTCCCTTCAGCCACTCGGGCACCTCTCCGGTGTCCTCGATGCCTGACGCGCGCGGAAACCGCTCCGCGCGCCGGCCCTGCGCATTCGTTCTGGTGTAGGTCTGCTACTGGCGGAGGGCGAGGGACTCGAACCCCCAAGGGCTTGCGCCCGGCGGTTTTCAAGACCGCTGCCTTACCAATTAGGTCTAGCCCTCCACGCCTCCGGGGGGCAGTATAGCAACCGCTCTGGGGGGTGTCAAACCGAAAGCCCCGGCGGCCCCGGCAGCCTCTCGCGACACCCGCCCTGCTACTGCCACGATGAGCCGGACGGCCGGTTTCGTCGCGCCGACTCCTCCCGCTCTTCCTCCTCCCACTCGCGCAGCCGCCGCCT
>JALGVN010000125.1 GCA_025774645.1 bacterium | reverse complement strand
GGTCGGGGTGGCGCTCCTCTGGTTCGAGTGGCGCGCGCGGGTAGCAGGCCCGGTCCTGTGGGTCGCGACCGGCGCGGCGACGGCGGCGCTGCTCCTGACGAAGTCGCGCGGCGCCGTGCTGGGTGCGGCGGCCGGCCTCGCGACCCTGGCGGCTACCCTTCTCGGGAAGCGCTACGCTCTCATCCTGCTCGTGGTCGTCGCGGCCGCGGTCTGGACGTTCGTCGCGACTCATCCGGACGCCCGCGTGGTGACCGCGCGGTACCAGATCGACGCCAGGTTCCTGGCCTGGCGCGGCGCCGCGGCAAAGGTGGCGGAGCGGCCCGCCGTCGGCCACGGTCTGGGGACCTTCGCGCTCTTCGACATCGTCTACCGCGATGAGAAGGTCGTCGACCACCAGGTGCACGCCCACAATCAGTGGCTTCAGACGGCATCTGAGACGGGCGTCCTCGGCGCTGGCGCTCTGGCCCTGTTTCTGGTATTGGGTATAAGAGACGTGCTCCGTTCCGCTCGAAGGGCGCGCCGTCGCCTGTGGAGGTCCGTTGCCTGCGGGGCGCTCGGGGGTGTCGTGGTGCTGGCTGTCGCGGGGCTGACGTCCGTCACCATGGCCGGCGAGTCCGGGACGCTCCTCCTCGCACTTCTCGCGATCGGCGCAGCCGGCGGAGGGGAAGAGACCGCATGACGCATGGGAAGCGAGCTGCCTTCCTCGATCGGGACGGGACGATCAACGTCGAGCGGGGGTACGTCACGCGGCCGGAGGACCTCGTGCTCATCGACGGGGCCGGCGCGGCCGTGCGGTCGCTGAACGAGGCCGGGCTTCTGGTCGTCCTCGTGAGCAACCAGTCCGGGGTCGCCCGGGGTCTCATGAGCGAGGACGACCTGGCGCGCGTCCACGAGAGGCTCGAGGAGCTGCTCGCCGAGGACTGCGCGCGGTTCGACGGCGCGTACTACTGCCCTAACTATCCGGAGGGGACCGAGGAACGCTTCACTCGCGACACGTCCTGCCGGAAGCCCGAGACCGGGATGGTCGAGCAGGCTTCCCGCGATCTGGGCATCGATGTGGCCTCGAGCTTCATGATCGGCGACCACGCGACCGACATCGAGCTCGCGCAGAGAGCCGGGATGGAGGGTGTCCTGGTGATGACCGGGAAGGGCCCCGAGAAGCGGTCCGAGCTGGCGCGAGCGGGAATTCCCATCGCGCACGTGGCTCACGACCTCACGGGCGCTGTTGCGTGGGTTCTCGAACGGGTCGGCGGCGAAGCGAGGGAGAGGGGGACGAATGATTGAGTCCGGACACCGGAGCGCCAGGCCTCGCACCTCTCGACTGGCAGTCTCGGCGGCGATCGCGGCCGCGGTCCTCGTACTCGCGACGAGCGGGGCGGCCCGGGGGGACGGCATCCCGGCGCTGGGTCCCGACGGCGAGGTCACGGTGCCGCCGTTCGGTGTCGGTGAGAGGCTCGTCTTCGAGATCGGCTACGGGTTCGTGAAGGCCGGCACCGCGATCATGGGCATCCCAGACGTCGTGCGGGAGCGCGGCCACCTCTGCTATCACATCGTCTCGGTGGCGGAGACGAACTCGTTCTTCTCCGCTTTCTTCGAGGTCCGGGACGTCGTCGAGTCGTTCCTCGACACGCGTCTGCTCGTGACACGGAGGTTCGAGAAGCACATAAGAGAGGGCGACTATCGCACCGAGGATCTCGCGATATTCGACCACGACCGGCACATTGCGATCTATCCGAAACGAAAAGGCGAGCTCATCCCGCTTCCGCTCGCGGCTCAGGACATCCTGTCCTCTCTCTACTACGTTCGCATGATGGAGCTCGAGGTCGGGAAGTCGGTCTTCATCGAGAACCACGCCGACCGGAAGAACTACCCGCTCGAGATCAAGGTGTTGCGCCGCGAGACGGTCGATGTTCCGGCGGGGAAGTTCGACTGTCTCGTGGTGGAGCCGATCCTGCGGGCCGCCGGGCTCTTCAAGGGCGAAGGCAGACTCATGATCTGGCTGACGAACGACGAGCACAAGATCCCCGTGCTCATGCGGAGCAAGGTCATCATCGGATCGATCTCGGCCGAGCTCTCGGAACTGGAGTACTCGGAGTCGGCGGTCTCAGGCCTTCCCTAGGAGGTGTTATGGCGTCGCGATTCCCGCAGGCGGATCTGTCGGGCGTGCGACGGGTCTCGATCGACGAGCGCGGCGGGACCGTGCTGGTCGAGGATCTCGTTCGCCCGTACGATCCGGGCGAAGAGGTGGACGCGTTCCTGGGAGTCGTGCCCCGGCTCTTCGCGGGGGACGATCTCAGATCGGCGGTCGACGCGATCGCGGCCGCGGCCGCGGGCGGGAAGTCGGTGCTGGTGATGTTCGGCGCGCACCTCGTGAAGTGCGGTCTCTCGCGGCTCCTCATCGATCTCATGGAGAGGAAGGTCGTGACCGCGCTCGCGACGAACGGCGCGGGCGTGATACACGACTTCGAACTCGCGATGTGGGGGAAGACGTCCGAGGACGTCGCGGCGGGACTCGCGGACGGGACGTTCGGCATGTGCCGGGAGACGGCGGATCACATGAACGCTGCTGCGGCCGAAGCCCGGGACGGCGGGCTCGGATTCGGTGAAGGGCTCGGCAGGAAGCTCGCCGAGCTCGGAGCGCCGCACCGCGACGCGAGCATCACGGCCCGCGCGCACGAGCTCGGGATCCCGCTCACGGTGCACGTCGCGCTCGGGACCGACATCATCCACCAGCATCCCTCGACCGACGGCGCGGCGCTTGGTGAGTCGAGCCTCACCGACTTCCGGATCCTGGCCGAGGTGGTCGCCGGGCTCGGAGGTGGGGTGGTGCTCAACGTCGGGTCGGCGGTCATCCTCCCGGAGGTATTCCTGAAGGCGCTCACCGTGGCCCGGAACCTCGGCCGGGGCGCCGGTGGCTTCACGGCCGTCGGCATGGACATGAACGAGCCGTACAGGGCCATGCTGAACGTCGTCGGGCGGCCGACGGCACAATCTGGCATGGGCATTGCACTTAGGGGCAGGCACGAGCTCCTCTTTCCGCTGCTGTGGGCGGCGATTCGGAGGGGGGTCGACAGCGCCTGAGAGGTCTCGCTGGCTCGCGGCCGGGGATGTGGCGTGCATCGATTGTTGACACGGGCGAAAGCCTGTGATACAATACAATCAACCCTGTGAGTGACCGGACAGCTAGAATCCGCACCGAAAGGACTCGCATAGCCCCACTGCTAAGGGTTGACCTCGATACCTAGAGTGCCTTGACATGGCGTGCGCTGGTGCATCCGGGCAGACCGGTATGGCCAGCAATTGCTGTGAGTCCAGGCCCACCCTTGGCGGAGAATAGGTGCGGACGGGAGGTGCCGGGTGCGGCCTGAGGCCGAGCCCGGCTATTTTTTGTGTGGGCTCAGGCAGCAGAGTGGAGTGACGACGCTTGTACTTCGTCGACGAGAGGTTCGGGTACGGCACGCTCGAGGAGATTGCCGCTACGTCCGCGGAGCGGGAGGGGATCCTGCGGGGCAAAACCTACAGACGCTGGTTGAAGCGGCCCTTCGACGCGGCGGCGAGCGCGTTCGGTCTCGTTGCCCTTTCACCCGCCTTCCTGCTTCTCTCAATTCTCGTCAAACTCGACTCGCCCGGTCCGGTGATGTTCAAGCAGCGCCGCGTCGGGAAGGACGGGAACGAGTTCTGGTTCTACAAGTTCCGCTCCATGATCGAGAACGCCGAGGACCTGAAGGACAGTCTGATGCACCTGAACGAGCTCGAGGGTCCGGTCTTCAAGATAGGCGAGGACCCGCGCATCACGAAGCTCGGCAGGTTCCTCAGGCGTACGAGCCTCGACGAACTCCCGCAGCTCCTCAACGTCCTCCGTGGCGAGATGAGTCTGGTCGGACCGCGGCCTCCGCTGCCTGGGGAGGTTGCGAACTACGAGTCCTGGCAGAGGGAGAGGCTGTCCGTCAGCCCCGGGATCACCTGCCTGTGGCAGGTGAGCGGCAGGAACCACATCGGCTTCACGGAGTGGGTCCGGCTCGACCTCGAGTACATCCGCAAGCAGTCGCTCGGGCTCGACGTGAAGATCCTTGCCAGGACACTGCCGGCGGTGGTTCTCCGGAAGGGGGCCTACTAGCTCAAGTGCTCTTGAGGGCCGCGACTGCGGCTCAAACCAGAACCCAAGTCCTGTGAATCCGGCAGCGGGTGCGCAGTAACGAGCCCTCACTCACACTGCACGCTGCCGGATTTTCACGCCTGCCTGCGGCCGTTTCGTTTGACAGGCGGAGGGGCTTTCACTACGCTGGCAGGCGTCCGGAGGCCGTTCACGCGGGGTCACGAGAGACGGGTCGGAGCACGAGCGGTGGGTCAGGAATCGACAGCGGTACACCAGCCGAACGGCCGCCAGGCCGCACCCCGCGCGGGTGAGGGAAGCGGGATCCCGTGGGTCCTCCTCGCCATCGTCGCGGCGGGCGCGGTGCTCCGCTTCTATCGCCTCGGGTATCAGAGCTTCTGGATCGACGAACTCCTCACCATCCACGCTGCCGATCTCGGGGAGAGCCTCAGCTTCCCGGAGATCTTCTGGAACATCCAGGGGCCGCTCCACGCGACCCTCGTCAACCTCGTCGGGCGGCTCTCGACGAGCGAGGTGGCCCTCAGGGCCGCGTCGGCCGTCGCCGGCGTCGCGCTGATCCCGATCACCTATCTGCTCGGGAAGGAGCTCGTCGACAGGAAGACGGGACTCATCGCCGCGCTCCTCATCGCGATTTCGCCGTTCGCCGTCTGGTATTCGCAGGAGCTCAGGAACTACTCGTTCCTGATGTTCTTCTCGGCTCTCTCGACCCTTCTCGTCTGGCGCATCGTGGAGAAAAGCGGGCGGGGCTGGGCACTCTACGTCGCGAGCGTCGTGCTGGGCATCCTGTCGAACTTCGCGATGGGCTTCCTCATCGCGGCGCACAACGTGTTCGCGGCCGGGAGAGCGTTCACCGACCGCCGCCTCCTCGGCAGATGGGTCGCGGCGTACGCAGCGATCGTCGTGCTCCTCGTCCCCTCCGCACTCGGACTCATCCGGTGGACTCGGGTCGACAGCGTCCCGGAGCGGATGGTCGTGCCGACGCAGGCCGATGAGGGAAAGCTCCTGCGGGGAGAGACGACGTTCACCCCCGCGGCCATCCCGTACTCGTTCGTGACGATGGCCTACGGCAGCACGTTCGGGCCGAGCCTGCGTGAGCTCCACACGGGCTCGCCGGCGCGCGCCTACGCGCGGCACGCCGCGCTGGTCGTGCCGGCGGTGCTCCTCATGGCCGCCGCCTGGCTCCTCGGCCTCAAGCGGCTCCTGTTCTCGCGGAGGGCTCTCATTCTCGTTCTGGCGATCGTGGTGGTGCCGTTCGCCGGGGCGGCTGCTCTCGCGATCCTGAACATCAAGCCCTTCAACCCCCGCTACGTCTCCGTGATGCTCCCGGTCCTCGTCGTGCTGGCGGCCGCCGGGATCACGACCCTGCGGCGGATCGGGGCGGCTTTGCTTTGCGGGCTCATCGGCCTATTCTGTATTGTGTCGCTCGCGAACTACTACTACCGTGGCGAGTACCGGAGGGAAGACGTCCGGGGAGCCGTCCGGTACGTCGAACAACACGAGCGCCCTCGCGACCTGGTGATCGCTCCGGTCGTCGGGGACGTCTTCGACTTCTACTTCGACGGGGACGCCGAGCTCTTCATCCTCTATCCGGGGCAAGCCGGGAGCGACGAGGAGGTCGCGGAGCGCGTCGCGGCCGCCGTCGCGGGGCGCGGGCGGGTGTGGTTTCTGGACTCGAGACTCTGGCACGCCGACCCCGCGCGCCGCGTTCCCGCCTACCTCGAGGGGCGCTTCGCGAGAATCGACGAGCGGGGCTTCGACGGCGTCACGGTCGTCCTGTACGAGCAGGGGGACGGAGCCGGGGACGACGTCCCGGGCGAGCCGCCTGCGGCCGCAGAAGAGCCCTGAGTGGCCGCATTCCGCACGTTTCGACGGTGCCCGCGGGGGAGGGAACGGTGAGGTACTCGCGGGACTGCCGTCAGAGGCTGAATGACCGCTCAGCGGGCAGTAGGGAGCAGCTCCGGGTGCCTCCAGGGTCCCCGGACGCCGTAACCGTGGCACGAGTTATGCTTTAGAACGGCTTCGAGGCGCGCCCCGCAGTCCGCGGGGAGGCGCCGGGGTGCATGACAGGGGGATTCCCAGCATGGGTCCGATCACGGCGAGGGCGAGGCTCGTTCTTGTCGGGGTGGCCGTCTGCCTCGTCGCGGGCGGGTGCGCCTCGCAAGGGGGAGGCGACGCTCCGGAGACGGACATCGTCACGCCCGCGCAGGAGCCCGTCGCGCTCAAGCCGCCGGTCTACAGGCTCCAGATCGGCGACGAGATCCGCGTCGTGTTCCTGACCGACGACGCGTTGAGCTACGACGCGCCAATCACGCCCAGCGGCACGATCACCCTCCCGATGAGCGGCGAGATCGTCGCCTCGGGGAAATCGGTCTCTCAGCTCGGCGCGGAGATCGAGGAGTACATGGGCACATACCTCCTCGACCCGACCGCCTCGGTCGCCATCCGCTCAATCGCGAGGCAGTGGGTCTACGTGATCGGAGAGGTGAAGAAGCCCGGGAGGTACGAACTCGACGCCGGGGCGACCGCCACGGGCGCGCTCTCGCAGGCCGGGGGGCTTCTCTCATCCGGCAAGCCGAGCAGCGTCATGCTCGTGAGAACGGTGGGCGTGGAGGAGCCGACGGCATACAGGGTCAACATGGACGACATCTTCACCGGGCGGGACTTCTCGAGCGACATGAGGCTCGTCCGGAACGACGTCCTCTACGTGCCGAAGTCGTTCATAGGGAAGATCGACGAGTTCGTCTACCTCTTCTTCGATCAGGCGCTGCCGGTGATGCAGTTCTGGCTCTACGGGTACGAGATCGCGCTCAGGGCCGACGGCATCAAGTGGTGGTGGCAGTAGCGCAGCCTTCGGGCTGCGAAGGAAGGGCAGGAACGTGGCAGAGAAGCGTGGATACGCACCTGAGCCGATGCTCCTCCGCGACATCGCGTACGTGATCTTCAAGCGGAAGACGGTGCTCCTCACGCTCATGATCGTCGGTCTCGTGATCGTCGTCTACGGGACGATGACCGTCGTGCCGACCTACCAGGCGAAGGCGAGGGTGCTCATCAAGAGGATC
>JALGVN010000124.1 GCA_025774645.1 bacterium | reverse complement strand
CAACCCGGACGGGTCGCTCGGGACGCCGATGGTGGGCGTTCCTGAGGGCGGGGGAGACGCTTCGGCTCTCTTCCTCGGAGCGCCAAGGCCGAACCCCACGGGCGGCGCGACGCGGTTCGAGTACTCGGCGGCCGGCGCCCGCGAGATCGCCTTCGACGTCTACGACGCGCGCGGACGTGTCGTCCGGGCGGGTCTGACGAGCCCGGGAGGAGAGGAGGGGATCGTGCGATGGGACGGCCTCGACCACGCGGGCGCCCGCGTCCCGAGCGGCGTCTATCTCCTCCGGATGCGCTGCGGAGACGAGCTGCGGACGACCAAGGTGACAGTCGTCAGGTAGGAACGCGGCAGCTCGCGGCGATCCGCCACCAGTCGAACCAGAACCTCGACTCGACGACCATCGGGTGCCAGAAGAGGAAGCCCCGCCCGCACAGGCGGGGCTTCGGTCTCTCCGGGAGCCGCGCAGAAGCTTCCTCTTGACGGAGCGGGTGCTGGTGAGGCAAGAATACCCCACTCGTCGACTCACTCATGGTGCGGCGCGGTCGGGTTCGTGCCGCGGCATTCAATCGGGGAGGCCGAACGTGAACAAGAGATTCAGGTGGCCGCCGATCTGCGTTGCCGGGCTCTTCGTCATCGCGGGAGCTCTTGCCGTCTCGGGACAGGCCGACGGTCCGCCGCGGCAGACCGAGGTCGTCGCGGCCTCGGGCGAGAGGCTCCCCGACCTGGCCGGGAGCTGGACAGGAACCTGGGAGGACACGATCTACCCTTTCTCGGGAGGTTTGGCCTGGGAGATCGTCATCGATGGCCAGGACATGACCGGGAGCGGGACGATCGATCTGTCGAGCCTTGGCCTCGGTGTGATGCCGGGGACCGCGGAGGGCACGATCACCGTCCCGCCGGCCCGCACCACTCTCGATTTCACGTTCACGGCTGCGAGCCTCGGGAGCGGCTCCGGTTCGATCACGGACAACACCGCCATCGGCTCGGGGACGGTGATCGCGCCGCTCGGCTTCGGCGACTTCACCTTCCAGGCGAACGTCACCAACGAGCGGATGCGCGGGACCTTCGACTTCACATCTCCCGGCGGCGGCGCCGGGAAGGTCCTCATGACGAAGGAGACACCCGTCGATGACTCGTCCTGGGGCGTCGTCAAGGGCCGCTACCGCGACGGCGGCGAGTAGGTCGGGCGCGCGATCCCGCTCAGAGGCCCTCCACGACCGCCTCACGGGTACTGCGGCCGCCTCAAGGCGCTGAGGCCCCCGGGGGCCCGTCTGGGGGCTCCCGTGCCGGTTCCGGAGCCTCCCGGAAATTGACGATTGTCCTTGACAACTCCCCGGGATGGGCTATACTTATGCCCAGCAGTCGCAGCCACGTCGGTATGGTGACATATCCGTAGACTCTGGAGAGGGGCCTGGCGCACGAGCCGGTCCCTTTTGCGCGATTAAGACGCAACGAGGGTCAAGCGGTGCGGCACCGCCGGCGATCGGTGGTGGCGAGGGCTGCGGGGGCGGTCATGCCCCGTAAACGTAGAAGCCGGAGAGGACGTTTGCGCGTCCGCCGGCGGTACCAGGCCGGACAGAACGGCGGAGCCGTTCCCCGGCGGAACAAGAGAGGTAGAGATACAGTGAGTACGACAGGCAGAGTGAAGTGGTTCAATGACAGCAAGGGTTTCGGGTTCATCACGCCCGACGACGAGTCCAAGGACGTCTTCGTTCACTTCTCGGCTATCCAGAGTGGTGGCGATTTCAAGACTCTGAACGAGGGCGATCACGTGCAGTTCGATATCGTCCAGGGCGAGAAGGGCCCCGCTGCGGAGAACGTCTCGATCGTCCAGGAGTAGCGGCGCAGCCACTTCGAATGAAACACAGAGCAGGGCCATTCCGGGTCACCGGTCTGGCCCTGCTTTTCTGTGCGTGGGAGCCGGCGCCGAGATGGTCCGGCCCGCCGTCGGCGCGGGAGCGTCGCGCTCCTGCAGCGCGTGCTACCGGAACATCCCCTTCAGAACGCTCCAGCTTGTCTCGTTCGACTGCCCGGGGGCGCCCGACTCGGAGCATCCGGGTCCCCACGCGCCTATTTGTCCGCAGTAGGGTGTCCCGCCCGGCAGGCATGACGATCCCGCCTGGAGCGTGTACGGTTGCGCGGGGTTGTGAGCCCCGCAGAAGAGCGGATCCTCGCCGATGTTCCCCTGCTCGCCCTCGAACGCCGCGATACAACCGATCCAGTCCCCTCCGGCGTTCCCGTAGATGTCCGAGCACGTGACGGTCGGGGAGGAACTCCCGCCGCAGCCGACGGCCTCTCCGGCAGCGCTGAACGCGATGATGCTGTGCATGATCCACGGGTTGGAGTCCGCGGCGCAGTAGAGTCCCCCGCCGGCGACGGCCGAGTTCCCCGCGAACGTCGCGCCCACGAGCATCGGGGAGGAGAAGTCCTCGCAGAACACGCCGCCTCCGAAGACGCTCGCCGAGTTCCCCCCGAACGTGACGTAGGTGAGCGACGGCTCCGAGTATGTCCTGCACGCGAGCGCGCCCCCGGAGTCGCCCGCCGTGTTGCCGTTGAAGACCACGTTCATGAGCGATGGATCGGAGTGGTTCCTGCACAGCATGGCGCCGCCGTCGTTGGCCGACGTGTTTCCGATGAAGCTGACGTTCTCGAAGGACGGGGACGAGATGTAGCAGCACACGGCTCCGCCCTCGGTGGCAGTGTTGTCGTGGAACCTGACGTCGGTGAGCGTCGGAGCCGAGTTCGCGCAGTAGAGCGCGCCCCCGAGCGTCCCGCTGTTGGCAAGGAAAGTGACGTTCGAGATCTTCAGGAACGAGGACTCGCAGACCATCGCCCCGCCGCCCACGCCCGGGTTGTCGAGGTGCGAGCCGCCGGTGATGGTGACGCCCCGGATGCTCGTCGCCACGTCGAGGTTCCAGCACCTGAACACCGGTTCGCCCGCCTGCTGCCCGTCGATCGTAACGCAGTCTGCGGCGCCCGTCTCGCTTCGGAGCGCGACGCCGGACTTCATGTCGATGCCATGCTCGTAGTAGGTGCCGCACGCAACGATCACGGTGTCGCCGCCGGCGGCTGCGTCGATGCCGGCCTCGATGGTCGGCTGATCGGCGGGGACGTGGATGCTCGACGCGCCTGCGATCGCGGCGATCGCGGCGAATCCCAGGCACATCAGTAATGCCGGCGCGGACTGCCTCACGTCGCACCTCCGGAGGGGTGTGGGGACCTTCGTCCGATGAAGGACGCACTCCAGATTGCCGGGTTTTTCTCTATTTGTCAAGGAATCTAGAGCCACGGGGACTCACGGTGCCCCCGCAAGGTCGGTTTGCCTCCTGTCGCATCAGAAGTAGGCAGGTGGCTGCACGTCACCCATCACCGGGACAGCCCGACAGCGGGAGGGAGGAGAGCGGACGTGAGTGCGATCTCTGGGAAGTGGCACATCATTGGGAAGTGGCACATCGTTCCGACGCTGGCCGTGATCTTCGCGATTCTGCTCGCGGGGCCCGGCGCGGCGTTGACGACGCGATACGACAGCGCGAGCGAGGAGACGATCCTCGCGCTGACCGACATGGCGGTGCTAGGAACAGTCACCGCGAGCTCGGCTCGCTGGTCGTCGCCCGAGCGGGCCATGATCGTCACGGACTACGCGATTGAGGTGGAGCACGTCGCGTACGATCCAGACGGGCTCCTCGGCGGCACGGCCTCGGGGGAGACGATAACGCTGGTGTTCGCCGGGGGCACCGTCGGGGACGAAGGCGCCTGGATCCCCGGAATCCCCGCCTTCGAGGTGGGGGACACCGCCGTGTTCCTGCTCCGGCGAGAGAACCTGAACGCCTTCTCTCCGCTCGTCGCCGCGCACCGCGGTCTCTACCGCGTGCGCGAGGAAGCCGGCGCTCGACGCGTCTACGACAGCGCAGGACGACCCTGGACGAGAGCGTTCTTCTCGGACGACAGGGGAGGTGGAGAGGCGACACCGCTCGAGCGGTTCCTCGACGACCTCGCGACCGCGCTCCCGCGGGCGAGGGCCGACCTGTCACTCATTCCCGGCGACCCGGTGTCACCGCCGGCCGCGCCCGGCGAGCAGGAGTTCAGGGGAAGCGGTGTCCCGCTGCTGGCCTATTCCGGCGGTCGGGCGCCCGAGGCCGCATCGAAGCTCCCGGCACGAGCGCCGGAACCGCAGGGGGGGCCGGCTCCATCGACATCGCCAGGCGGCGTCGAGCCGGAGTTCGCCCCGGGCGAGATTGGGGTGAACGCGCACGGACGCTACGCGTTTCAGAACGAGCCTCCCGATCCTCCGTGGACGTTCAACGTGCCGCCGATGTACTACGGGGTCCCGAACTTCGGCCTGGCGTTCGAGAACATGATGGCGGAATGGAACCACTACGCGCCCGGCGTGTTTCAGAAGCACGTGCCTTCCTACAACACCTGGGGCTCCAACAGCCGGAACGACTTCGCCATGCTCACCGCGACGCAGGTGAACACCGTGTACGGCTACCTGCCTTCCGCCAGCTGGCTCGGGTTCACGGCGGTCTACACGAACATCCTCAACGAGATCCTCGAGGCCGACGTCATCGCGCGGCTGGACATCCCGTGGGCTCTTGACTTCACGACGGCCTACAACACGGCCGGCACCTTCTACTTCTACTCCACGGTCATTCACGAGCTCGGACACAGCTTCGGGCGCCAGCACCAGTTCACGGCCGATCCCAACGCGCGCGTTCACTCGGTCTTGAACTACGTTGCCGGTCCCGAGCTCGACGCCGAGTTCCGGTCGCCTTACATGGACGACGCGGGGAGCATGCGCGTCGCCTTTCCCTCGAACGCCGTCGGCATCAGTGACTACGGTGTCTACCTGTACGAAACGAACGGCCAGGGCGGTCCCTACCCGAACGGCGTGCCGGTCGAATGGGCGTCGTTTCCGGCAATGATCCAGCAGGGGCAGATGCTCTTCGTTCAGGACGTCGTGCTCGAGAACCTCGGAACGACGACCGTGGAGCCCGTCGTCGAGTGGTACCTCACGACCCTGCAACACTCCTGGGCCGGCACGAACTACCTCGTTCACACGACCTATCACTCGACGATCATCGTGCAGCAGTACACCCACACGCCCGTCGGGTTCACCGTTCCGCTCACGGTGCCTCCGGGCTCCTACTACATCGCCGCCTGGGGGCAGAGCGACAGCAACAACTGGAACCGTTACTCGTGGTCAAAGAACCAGGTGCTCGTGGTCGAGGCGACGAGCCCGGTCGAGGGCGCGTTCTACGCCGTCGAGACTGCGGCGGGCCCGATAGTCCTCCGGTGGACGGTCGAGTCGCTGGCCGGCATCGAGGGGTTCAGGGTCTACCGGGCCGCCGACCGCGACGGTCCGTTCGAGATGGTGAACGACGGCCTCATCCGGGCGGCGACGCCGGGCGAGTATCGGGACGACACGGTGTGGCCCGAGTCGACGTTCTGGTACGAGCTGCGAGCGGTCGACGCGGGCGGGGTCGAGGAGGCTGTCGGCGACGGAGCGGTCAGCGTGACGACCGGAGGCCGGCTCGCGACGCGGCTCGCGCACGCCAGGCCGAACCCGTTCTCGCAGGGCGCGACCATCGAGTTCGACGTCCCGGATTACGTCGGCCGCGTGACACTCACGATTCACGACGTGGCAGGACGCGTCGTGAGGAGGCTCGCCGACGGCCACGTCGGGCGCGGCCGCCACGTGCTCTCCTGGGACGGAAGGGACGAACGGGGGCGCGAGGTCGCGTCGGCGATGTACTTCGTCCGCCTCGACGTTGACGGAGACGTCGTGACGAGGAAGCTCATGAAGATCAGATGACAGACCGCCAGATGTGCCGGGACGCGCCCTCGGTGGGCACCCAGGATCATGAGTACGTTGCGGAGCCCGGCCTTGCAACCGGGCTCCGGCTTTGGTTCTGCGGTCATTGGCTTTGACATCCATCGGTCCCATCCTACATTGAGCCCCAACGTAGCCTGCTCCGACGGAACCGGGCGCGACACGTTCCCGCGCCGGCGCGGGACGACGATGGGTCACAGTGACGCCCACGTGCGTCAGGAGAAGAGGATATGAGGGTCTTCGGAATCGGATTGATCGCTACGCTGTCATGCGTCCTTGGTTCGGCGTTTCTGGCACCGACGTCGCTCGCGCAGTCGATGCGGGAGCTGTACGAGAGCAAATGCTCGCGCTGCCACGAGGCGTATGACCCTGTCGAACGCTCGGCGGCCGAGTGGCCCGGGCTCGTGCGGTCGATGAGGGGCCAGGCGGCGCTCACCGAGCAGCAGACGATCGCGCTTGGAAGATACCTCGCGGAGGAGAGCGCCGCTGCGGACACGACGAGCACGGTGTCGGGAATCTCTCAGGTTCCCCGCATCGGAGGATACCTGTACACGGAGTACTTCCGGACGCAGGAAGAGATCAGGAACTTCGACATCCACTACCTCGCCATCAACGTCTCGGGCTGGGCGAACGAGTCGATCTACTACTACGGCGAGTTCGAGCTCGAGCACGGGGGGACGGGTGGCAGCAACACGTTCGTCGAGGAGGCGTACATCGACTACTGGTTCCGCCAGGAGCTTGCCCTCAAGATAGGAGCGATGCTCACACCCTTCAACCGCTTCGACGAGTTCCACGATCCGCTCAGCAACTACACGGTCACGCGGCCGCAGGTCGCGCGAGAGATCAGCGTCAGTGCGTGGAAGGAGGTCGGGGTCGATCTCCACGGCTACGTCGGGCTGGGAGGACGATCGGCGGTCGGCTACGACCTGTACATGATCAACGGACTCGGCTCGGGGGCCGATCTCAGACACAGCCGTCAGTACAGGGACAACAACGAGGACAAGGCGTTCGGGGGGAGGATCTTCTGGCTCTACGGGGATGCTCTCGAGCTCGGCGGCTCCGCGTACCGCGGGGCCTGGGACGACGGCGGCGAGTACTACGTCGACACGTTCGGCGCACACCTCCTGCTCGACACTGCCTTCGCCGACTTCTACGGGGAGTACCTGTCGGCCACGTCGGAGAACCCCGAGCCGACGAGGGACGGGGAGATGACCGGCTACTTCATTCAGGCTTCGAGGCTCCTGGCCTCCCGATTCCGACCGACCGCGCGGTACGGGAGGCTCGACTACCTCGATCTTGGCGACGAGCTCGGACGGGACCCGGACAAGGGCAACAAGGACGTGAGCGAACTGGTCCTGGCGTTCGGTTGGTATCCGACCCCGGACGTCGTGTTCAAGATTGAATATGCGTTCATCATGGAAAGGTCCGAGGCTAGAGGAGAAGGACAACGACCAGCTCGGGCTCCAGGCTGCGGTGAGGTTCTAGATGCCGGGAGTGGGCTCCTGACGGGGCGGGTGCCCGCCGCGGGGCTTCCTCGACTCGTACTTGATATCTTAGATAAAACGTGCTAAACTTATATAGCGTGGGAAGATATGTAACCGATTGCCGCCCCCGGTGAGGGGGCTAACGTGCGAACACGAGGTACTGAATGACTGCTCAGAGGAGGCGTGTGGTGAGGACGGTTCTGTGGCTCACAGCAGCGATTCTTGTGGTGGCAGTGGTCCCGGCGAGCGGTCGTTTGCTCACGGGTGAGGTCGTCTCCATCCGGCAGCCCGACGGCACGTTCGTCGACGTGCGGATCTGGGGCGACGAGTTCTACGCAGTCGGCGAGACCCTCGATGGCTACACGCTGACGCGCGACCCCGAGAGCGGAATGCACTCCTACGCACGGCTCTCGGACGACGGGACGTCGCTCGTCTCGACGGGCGTGCCGGCAGGGGAGTCCCCGCCGTCGGGTGTCGAGAAGCACCTGCGGATCAACGACGACGCGAGGAGCGACCAGGCGCGCGAGACGCGCGAAAGCTTCGAGCGGAGGGCTCTCGAGGGACCGTTTGCACCGCGCGCACGGGCGGCGGGACGGCCCACGACCGGCGAGGTGGTCGGTATCACCCTCCTCATCGACTTCTCGGACGACCCCGCGACCATCGCGACGTCTGCCGTCGACGACTACTGCAACCTCCCCGGCTACACCGGCTACGGCAACCACGGCTCCGTCCGGGATTACTTCTTCGAGGTCTCCGACGAGAACCTGGAGTACACGAACTTTGTTCCCGATGCCTACTTCCGCGCCAGTCGAACGAAGGCGTACTACACGGACCCCGCCGCTCCCTACGGCCAGCGCGCGAGGGAGCTCATTCGGGAGGCGCTGATCGATCTCGAGGACAACGGGTTCGACTTCAGCCTCTACGACGCCGACGGCAACGGCATCGTCGACGCGCTGAACTGCTTCTACGCGGGCGGCATCTGGAACAACTGGGCCGAGGGACTCTGGCCTCACGCCAGTTGGATGGAGTACTGCGCCGACGGTGTCTGTACGCAGCGCTATCAGATCACGAACATCGGAAGCAGTCTGGCCCTCGGGACCTTCTGTCACGAGAACGGCCACATGCTCATGGGCTGGCCCGACCTGTACGATTACGACTACGACTCGTCAGGGGCGGGGGTGTACTGCCTCATGGCCGGGGGCGGGTTCGGCAGCAACCCCGTCGAGCCGTGTGCCTACATGAAGCTCATCGCGGGCTGGGGTGAAGTGATCCAGCCGACCGAGCTCCAGAGCGACCTCCCCGTGGCCGCGGACAGCAACGTCATCTACAAGTTCGATCACCCGACGCTCTCGAACGAGTACTACCTGATCGAGAACCGTCAGCGGGTCGACCGGGACGTCAACCTGACCGACGACGGCATCGCCATCTGGCACATCGACACCGAGGGCAACAACAGCAACC
>JALGVN010000359.1 GCA_025774645.1 bacterium | reverse complement strand
ATCCTCGAGGTCAGCTCGCGGGACGTGACTCTCGGAGACGACATCGACTTCGTAGTGATCGCCCGGGGCACGCCCGGTTTCTCGGGGGCGGATCTGGCGAACCTCGTGAACGAAGCGGCACTGCTTGCGGCGCGTTACGACCACACCGCCGTGCAGATGGACGACCTCGAAGAAGCCAGGGACAAGCTCATGCTCGGCGTGGAACGGCGGAGCCTGGTCCTGAGCAGCGACGAAGTGCGCTCCACCGCGTTTCACGAGGCCGGCCACGCCCTCGTAGGGTGGCTCATCCCCGGAACGGACCCGATCCACAAGGTGACCATCATCCCACGGGGGCACGCGCTCGGACTGACGCACACGCTTCCGGAGAACGATCGGTACACCGAGACGCGACAGCGCCTCCTCGACAAAGTAGCCGGCATGCTCGGAGGCCGCGCGGCCGAGGAACTCGTGCTGAAGCAGATCAGTTCGGGTGCGGCTCAGGACATCTCTGTGGCGACGAGCACTGCGAGAGCCATGGTCTGCAAGTGGGGCATGAGCGACAAGCTCGGCCCGATCGAGTTCGGCGGAGAGGACAGACAGGTGTTCCTCGGTCGCGAGATCAGCCGCCCCAGGGAGTACAGCGAAGCCACGGCCGTCCTGATCGATCAGGAGATCCGCGGCATCATCGACGAGCAGCTGAACCGCGCCGGCCGTCTCCTCGCCGAGAACACGGACAAGCTCCACGCGCTCGCCGAAGCGCTCCTCGACCGCGAGACGCTCAGCGGCACCGAGGTAGACGAGCTCTTCGGCAAGTCCCCGGAGCCGCGGCCCGAGAAGCCGAAGCCCGAGAAGCGGGAAGGCACGGAGCCGGCGGCCGCTCTCGACGCGGAGACCGAGACGCCCGATCCCGAGACAGAGCCGCCCCCGACCGACGCCTCAACCGATGAGTGAGCGATGACCGAAGTGCTCTCCCCCCGTGTCCTCCTCGTAAACTCACCCGACGACGCCGTTCGCGAGATGCGGAAGATCGGCGTCTCGGAGGGCGGCATCCTGGCGATGACGGGCAAGGCCCGGACGATCGCGATCAAGGTGTCGGACGCGTGCTGCCCATCCGCGCACGTGCTCAAGGAGCAGATGCTCTCGCTCGGTGGCGACGCAGCGGTCGCCAGGGACGTCGTCACGCACAAGATCGAGACGACCGACATCATCCTCATGGGGACCCACACGCAGCTCTCGCACCTGGCAGAGAGGCTCTCGTACCAGCCATTCGACCTGCCGGCCCTCGGGGAAGAGCTCGGGAAGATACTCGAGACACTCTCGGGGAGAACCGTCACCGTGTGGCGAGCCGGGGACCACGCCATCGATCTCGGAGAACGCGCGCACGTGATGGGCATACTCAACGTGACGCCGGACTCGTTCTCCGACGGCGGGCACTACCTCCGACCGACTGCCGCGCTCGACCGCGCGCTCGAGATGGTCGGTGAAGGCGCGGACATCATCGACGTCGGAGGGCAGTCCTCGCGCCCCGGTTCCGATCCAATTCCGGAGAGGGACGAGCTCAAACGGGTGGTCCCGGTTATCGAGCGGATCCACGAGGAGTGGGACGGCCCGATCTCTGTCGACACTTGCCGCTCCAGCGTCGCCGATGAAGCGATCGGAGCGGGCGCGTCGATCGTGAACGACATCACTGCGTTCACGGCCGACCCGGACATCGCCGCGGTTACCGCGAAACACGGCGCCGGCTGCGTCCTGATGCACATGCAGGGGACGCCCGCCTCGATGCAGGACAAGCCGGCCTACGACGATCTGATGGGAGAGATCACGTTCTTCCTGCGAAGGGCCGTGGAGACGGCGGTCGCCGCCGGGGTCCCTGACGACGGGATCGTGATCGACCCGGGGCTGGGCTTCGGGAAGACCGTCGAGCACAACCTCGCGATCCTTCGCCATCTCCCCGAGCTGGCGGTCCTCGGGAAGCCGATCCTGGTCGGGCCATCGAGAAAAGGGTTCATCGGGAGGGTCCTCGAC
>JALGVN010000123.1 GCA_025774645.1 bacterium | reverse complement strand
CGTCGAATCCCGAGACGTAGCACTTGATGCCCTTGTACGCGCCCACGCCCTCGTGGATGTAGATGACGGACGTCAGGAAGAGCCCCTCCCCCGCGGTCACGATGCCCCGCACGTTCGCGGCCTGCCCGCTGAGCGATATGTCGTTCTCCTGGATGTACGCGATCGGGGTGTAGCCGATCGACCGGTGCCGGGGTAGCTGATCGAGGCGCCCTCGTCGTCGGTCGCCTCGACGTAGTAGTCGATCTGGTAGCCGTCGGGCTGCGTCGGGATCAGTCCGTGGTAGACCGAGTCGCCGGGCGCCGCGGTCGCCACGACCGAGGTCCACGTTCCACCGTTGACCGAGTACCAGACGTCTACCGACGCGACCGCTCCTTCGTCCGTGACCATGGCGCTCACGTCCGTCGGAGTCGAGTCGTTCGGCGGGATCGGCGAGTACTGGACGAGCCTGATCCACGGGGGCTGGTTCAGCGTGTTCTGATAGCCCGGCGTCGGCGCCTGGAGCGAGAAATCGACGTTCGAGTTGTCGGTGTCGACGCTCGCCGGACTCCGCCCGAGGGTGTTCCCGACGAACGGGATCTCAGGGAACGCGTTGTCGTCGGCGCCGTCGTCGCCCGCACACATGTCGCTCGCGCACTCCGTCATGTCCCCATACTCGACGAGATCGACGAGCGTGATGAGCGACGCGCTCGTGTACAGATAGACGACGTCGAAGTTACTCGTGAAACCGCAGATCTTGCCGTATCCGTTTCCGCCCACGAGACGTACCTGGTCGTCGTACGTCGGCTGGTCGTCGAGCCGGATCATGTTCGGAGTGGGCAGGTGGTCGACCTCGTACGAGAGCGGCGGATCGTACTGCTCGAAGTCGACGATCTCGAACGGGAACTCCTGGAGGAACCCGTCGTCGTCCGACGCGTCCTTCGCCATGACGATGTACCCATCCGCGGCAATCACCGTTCCGTCAGGGAACTGCCAGCGGTTCTCCCCGCCGCAGATCTGTCCGAACTCCGGGCCCGTGAGCACCCAGCCGCTGATGTCGATCTCGTCGTCGGTCGGGTTGTAGAGCTCGATGAACTCGGAGCCGTCGTAGAAGCTCGGCGGGTCGCAGTAGATCTCGTTGATGACAACGTTGTCGCCGGCGGGGTTGGCGTACGCCAGCCCGAGCGAGAGCGCCAGCACGGCGACCGCAAACGATGCTCTCCTCATCCTCGAATCCTCCTTCGCGTGCGATTGATCCCTCTGTTTCGCAGGGGGTGCTGAACTGCGTCTCTGGTCCCGTCGTCCTCCTTTGACACACGGGTGTTCATAACCGAACCCCGGGTCCGGGCACACCCCGACGACCCGCAGAGCGGCTTCTTATGCACATACCCACTATAACACATTATCCGTCGATTGTCCAGCGCTCGTCTGCCCCACTCTGCACCCGTGCGCGGCCCTCTCGGAGCCACCGCGGGCAGAACTTCGCCCGGAGAGAGAGAGAAGCCCGCCGATCGACCGAACCGGCGGGCGTTCTCCCTCTCGTTCTCGCGCGGACTTGCCCTACGCGTCTCTACACGCACCGCTACTGGTACGCTCCGCCCCCCTCCTCGTCTGGCGGAGCGAGGGGTTCCATCCCCCCCATCGCCTGCACGAGAGCGGGATCGATGTCCTCGTCGTCGTTGCGCACCCAGCGGCCGTCCAGGTCGGAGTCGATCGGCGTGTGGCGCTCGATGTAACGAACGAGGGCGTCCATGCAGGTCGTCGACGTCCGCATCTTCTTGTCTTCGGGAATCCCGGGGAGCATGTAGAGCCCGGCGTTGCCGGCGGCCAGGAAGTCCGACGTCACGACGCGGTAAGTGCGATCGGGCTGCCACTGCTCGCCCCCGATCGTGAAGTGCGTGAGACGGTCGTAGTCGGGCCGCGTCTTGTTGTAGCGGATGACGCCGCCGGACATATAGACGCCGTGGTGACCGGCGCTGACCCTGTACTCGATGACCTCCTTGAGCAGCCTGCCGTCCATCTCGTAGACCATGAGGGCGTTCCCGAACGGAAGCACCCGGAAGACCTGCCGTGGCGTCACGGGTCCCGCGGGAATCTCGTCCCTGATCCCGCCGAGGTTCGTGAAGGCGAAGTCGGCGCTGACCTCCTCGCGCATGGCGTCGCAGACGATGTTCCCCATGCGGGTCTCACCCTCGCCGCCGCGCGTGAGGTCGACCTCCGTGTAGCCGATGAGCTTGTCCATGCCCTCTTCGGCCTCGGCCACCATCTCCTCAATGAACTCACCGGTCTGCTCGTCCGGCCACCACTCGTCCTCGAAGAGAGTGATGAGCGACCCGCGGTAGCTTGGGGCCTCGTATCCAGCCAGCGTCTTCGTCTCGCGATCGATGATGAGGTCCACGTGACCGACGCCGGACCCGCGCCCGTACGTCTGGAAGAAGAGCGTGTGGTTCGTCGGCTCCTCCCAGGGCTTGTCGAAGCCACGATGGATGTGTCCGCCGAAGAACACGTCGATGCCGGGAACCATGTGGCCGATGTCCATCGCGCTCGGCCCCCACTGGCTCTCCTCGACAGGCTCGCGAAGGCCCTCGCGCTCGAGCGCCTCCTCCTCCTCGATCATCTCCTCGTACCCCTCCTGCGGGTCGTACGGAAGGCCCATGTGCCCGGAGATGATCACGATGTGCGCGCCCTTCTCCCGCACCTCCTTCACGTACTTCTCGGCGGTCTCGAGCTCCGGCAGGAAGGCGACGGGCTCGACGTGTCCCGGGAACGCCATCTTCGGGGTGTCGGCCGTCGTCAGACCGATGATCGCGACCTTGATTCCGTCGTAGTCCTTGATGATGTACGGCTGCATGCCCTCGAGAGGCTCGCCGGTCTCGGCCCACACGATGTTCGCAGAGAGGACCGGCATCTCCGACTTGTCGAGCAGGTTGCAGAGGTTGTCGCACCCCTCGTCGAAGTCGTGATTGCCGACCGTCCAGAGGTCGAGACCGATGTAGTTGAAGTAGTCGATCATGGCCTCGCCCTGCCGGTAGTTCCCGACGGGCGTGCCCTGGAAGATGTCGCCCTGGTCCATCAGAAGGACGTGGTCCCCGTTCGCCGCGGCCTGCTCCCGCAGTTGTTCGATGTACGTGACGGCCGACGCACCTCCGCCCAGCGGCGGAGGGAACTCCCGGTTCATGAACGTCGCGCCGCTCCGATCGATGCCGCCGTGTATGTCGTTCGTGTAGATCACCGAGAGCTTCATGAGCCCGTCGCCGTCCGCGTCCCCACTCCCCGCCCCCGCGTCGCCCGCCGACGCGCCCGGCGCCAGACACCACGCGGCGATCGCACACACCAGAATGAGCGGTCCCAGTCGTGCTGTTGCTCTCTTCATTGCTCTGTCCCCCCGCTCTGCTTCCCCTCGGAAGACCCCGGGCTCGCGACCCTAGAACGCATGGTACGCGCTCACCATCGCCGTCGTCGTCGTCTCGCGCAGCCGCTCCGTGCCCCCGAGGCTGTACTCCCTGACGCCTCCCATGGCGCCGAGCTCGACCCTGGCGCCGAGGACAGCGAGTCCCAGACCGACGCTGAACTGAGCTCGCGACGTACTGTCATCAAAATACGCCGGCTGGTACGCGAATCCAAACCTCGCGAACGAGTTGTCGAAGAAACCGTGGTCGACGCCCATGCGGAAGACCCAGATGTCGTCGAAGTTCGGGTTGCCGGAGAGGTTGTCCTCGAACGAGGACCAGTTCGAGTACTCGATGTCGAAGCTGACGGTCGTCCGGACGAAGTTCCGCGGGTGGTACTGGCAGCCGACCGCGAGCGAGTACGGGTACTTGTACTCGAAGCCGCCGCCCGTGGTCGAGTCGGCCTCTGACGAGGCCATCGTGTAGTCACCCTTGAGCGTGAAGCTCGAGCGGTAGACGGCGCCGAAGTCCCAGCGGTGGAACCGGTCCGTGAAGAAACCGAGGGTGAACTGGGTACCCGAGACGCCGTCGAACGCGACGCGCTCGTACTCGTCGGCCTCGTCCGAGTCAGGCGGGAACACCCAGCGCGTCTCCGATGTCCACTCGCCCCTGAGGAAGTCGATACCGAGTCCGACGTAGTAGTTCTCGGCAACTTCCTGACCGAGCGAGACGGTCCACGCGCTGACGCTGCCGTTCCCTTCGGCGAAGTAGTCCGCGATGATCTTGTCGTCGGGCTCCGTCTGGAAGTCCGGGTCCCTGTACTGGACGTGGTAGTAGTAGTTCATGTCGAGCCGGGCCGCGTAGCCGATCGCCACGGTCGGCGCCCAGGCACCCTCTACCTCGGGCTTGTACGCGACTCCTCCGAAGTAGTGGTCGTACAACCCCGTGTTCAGAGCGTACGTGTTGTAGACGAGGATACCGTCGAAGCTGTCGTGTACCGGGAAGTCCCTCGCTTCCTCAGCCGCCACGATCGAGGCCGAGAGGAGCACCTCCGCCCGTTCGGTCTTGCCGAGAAGCGAGGGGTTCAGCCACATGCCCCTCACGCCCATCGCCGAGGCGATCCCGGACCCGCCGAGCGCCAGCGACCTGGCGTCGACCGGCGGGATCATGTTGCCGTACCTCCACCCGTCGTAGGTGAAGGCGCCCGCGCTCCCTGCGAGAAGGGCGATGACGAGGAGCGCGACTACGGCCGCTGTGAATCGCATGACCTGCCTCCCTCGTGTGTGTAAGCCGTTCGTGATCGTCGCTTTCATGGTCGTCTCGTGTCTGCGCCGCGCTCGCGCGACGCCCGCCCTGCGCTCCCCTACCAGGAGTAGTCGAGCTGCAGGCGGAAGGTGTTGAGGTCGTCCCTGACGTACCAGGCGTCCGGCTCGGGATTTCCCGGCGGGTTCTCGTTGTACTCCCTCGCGTCAACGTAGCTGATCGGGTATCCGTGGTCGTTCGTCCAGCGGAACCTGATCGCCAGGTGATCCGAGATCCTGTCCGCGATCGCCAGCCACCAGCGGACCGCCCGCTTGTCGCGCACCGAGAACTGGCCGTCCTCGAAGATCCATAGGAAGCCGTCGTAGTACGTCACCGCCGCCGTCACCCGCAGGTACTCGTTGAAATTGTGGGTGACCGCTCCTCCCACGGCGTAGGACGGAAGCCCCGCCGATCCCAGGTCCGGGTGTCCCCCGTCCGCGTCGGCGTTGTCGGTGAGCCGCGGTCTCGGCGGCCAGTTGATCCAGCTCCGCGACAGCAGAAACTCGACCTCGTCGTACTTCGAGAGGCGGTACTCGAGCCGGAACCGCGTCTCGACCTGGTCGTAGCTCATCGGCGTGAGCCAGTCGGTCCTCCACCGGCCCTGCCACTTCTGCCGCAGGTTCATCACGATGTTGTAGATCGGCTGATAACGCAGTCTCAGCAGGAGCCGCCCGTAGTCCGCGCCGTCCGCCTTCCGCTCCCAGATGTCGAAGTCGACCGAGGGCGTCAGCGTCTGCGAGAACCTGTAGCGGGTCGACAGATAGAGTCCTCGCTCCGCCTGCGGCGTGACGGAGTTCACGAAGAGCATCGCGTAGAGCGGGTCCGTCAGGTAGTACTGATCCTCGAGGATCGTGCCCTTGAACCGCTTGTACTCGGAGAACGCGCGGTTGTACGGGTTGTCGTACGCAACGTCGTAGTCGCGGTAGAGCGCGAGGAGGGTCAGGTTGCTGAACGACGCGAAACCGTTCACCACGAACGCCTTCGGGTCCTTTCCGAAGTCGAAGAGGTCGCCGTCCGCGTCGAGTCCTGCGAACTCACCGGCGAACGAGTAGTTCTCGTAGACCCACTGGAACTCCGTGCCCCAGATGCGCCGGTACTTCCCGGGACTCGTGTAAGTGCTCCAGTACTCGCTGTCGGTGGTGACTATGTTGTCCTCGTTGTCGTCGTCGACGATCCACGTCACGTCGGTCGCGCCGTCGGGATCGTACGCCGACTTGAAGTACTTGTTGTACCAGGACTGGTAGCCCGAGACTCCGACCCACGTGCCGGGCCCGAACACGTACTTCACGTTCCCCCCGAACGTCTGCTCGTGGAGAACGTCGCGCATCGCCCTCAGACCCCCGGCCTCGAGATCGCTGTTCGTGATCCGGGGCGTCATGATGAGATGCTGGTTGGCCGTCCCGTCGGGGTTCACGACCGCGTCCTTCCAGTCGTCGGAGTAGAAGAGCACGGTCCTCCAGTCTCCGACCTGGAACTCGGTCGCCGCTCCCCACATCTTGAATTCCTGGGTCTGCGAGATGTCGTCGAGGATGCCGACGTACCGCTTGTCCCAGCCGAAGCCCGAGTTCCTCGCCTTGAAGAAGTCGGTGTTCTGCATCACGAGGCCCTGCCCGAACGCGATCTGGTAGTTTCCGAGGATCGTGTTGTCGAACCGGACGGGACCGATGCTCTTGTTCCTGAGCGTGACGTTGAACTTCCAGACATCGGGCTGGTTGATCGAGCCGAACCCGTGGTAGACGAGCGCGCCCGCCCGGAGGTCCTGCCTCCAGCGCGTCCGGATCTTGTGCTGGTAGGACGACGGAGCGTAGTCGAGCTTGAGACGATCCCACCACGAGTCGTAGGCGCCGTCGGCGAGATTGCGGTCCTCCCTGAGCACCTCCTCCACGTCGAAGACGACGTCGGTGTTGTAGAGGCGATACTGGTAGCTTCCCCTCGGGCCGCCCTCGAGCGACGGGTCGTCGTAGCGGACGAAGTTCCGGGCGTTGTAGTAGCCCCAGTAGGTCAGGCCCGGCACGTTCCTGAGCTGCGTGCGCCGTTCCAGACGGTTCCGCCGCGTGTAGTTGTAGATGGCGGCCGCGTCCGGCGGCGAGAGCTGCTGCAGGTTCGCAATCTCCCAGTACGACGCCTTGTTGATGTTCAACGGATCCCTCGCGAGGTCGATCCAGTAGTCGACCAGAGCCTCCGAGGCCCCCTCCTCCGCCTCCCAGTTCCTGATCCGGTAGTAGATCTCGTTGACCCTCTTGAGCTCCTCGTCCTCAATGGGGACGGGCACGATCTTCACGAGCGGCTTGAGCGCGTCGAGCTCTTCCTGCGTGACGCCGGGGATCGTGCGGAGCTCGTAGATGCTGGAGAAGTACGCTCTGTACTCGCGGTGCTCCCAGATCGCGCGCGCGTCCGCCGCGTCGATCGGGAGCTTCATGATCTCCTCGAGGGTCGCCTGGTTGAGGTCCAGCGGCTCGTCCGCGTGGACGACCGTCGCGCCGGCGGCGAGACCGAAGCCCACGAGAATCGCGGCGAGACCCATCGCTCTAAGTTTCTTCATCGTACCTCCCGGATTCACTCGTGTTGCCCCTCACGTCGGGCGCCCCGCGGCCGCGGCGCCCCTGCCGGGCCCAAGGCCCGTCTAGAAGGTGTAGCCAAGGGCGAAGTGATGGGTGCCCGGCAGAACGTCGTGCGTCGTGTAGCTGTAGTCGATGCGGAACCCCTCCCAGTGCGTGCCGAATCCGAGAGAGAGCCTGTTCGGCTGGGTCTGCATTCCGCCGCGTAGCATCAGGTAGTCGAGGACCCCGCACTCGAGT
>JALGVN010000358.1 GCA_025774645.1 bacterium | reverse complement strand
CACCCTCGACCTGTTCGTCCTG
Source organism: bacterium (assembly GCA_025774645.1). Lineage (GTDB taxonomy): Bacteria > Joyebacterota > Joyebacteria > Joyebacterales > Joyebacteraceae > JALGVN01. The sequence continues at coordinate 2,433 of JALGVN010000358.1, read as the reverse complement.
TCGCCCGTGCCGGCGGCGCTACATCTCCGGCGCTGCCTCGGGAATCGGCAGGCGGATGAAGAACGACGTGCCCTTGCCTTCCTTGCTCTCCACCCAGATCGATCCGTGGTGTCGCTCGACGATGCCGTAGGCGATCGAGAGGCCCAGCCCAGTGCCGCGCCCGATCTCCTTGGTGGTGTAGAACGGCTCGAAGATCTTGTCGACGTGTTCCTCGGGGATGCCGGGACCGGTGTCGGAGAGCACGATCTCGATGAAGTTGTTGTCGGGCGTGAGGCGCGTCACCGTCGTGATCTTTCCCTTGCCGTCCAACGCCTGCGCCGCGTTCAGGATGATGTTCATGAACACTTCTTCCATCTGCGTCACGTCGATGTCGACCAGCGGGATGCTCGGGTTGTGGTCGTTCTCGATCTCGATGTTCCTGAACATCGCCTGGTGCACGACGAGGGCGATGACTTCCTTCAGCACGTGGTTGATGTTGGACTCTGTTCGCTCGGGCTTCGTCTGGCGCGCGAAGTCGAGAAGGCCCTTCACGATCTTCTTGCAGCGGTCCGCCTCGCGCGCGATCTTCTCGACGTTCTCGCGATTCTGCACGTCCTGAAGGTCTTCGCGGAGCATGTGGCTGTACATGACGATTCCGCCCAGCGGATTGTTGATCTCGTGGGCGATGCCGGCGGCGAGCTGGCCGAGGGTCGCGAGCTTCTTGCTCTCGGTCATCTTGCGCGCGTTCTCCTCGAGCCGCGCGTCGCGCTCCGCGATCGAACGCGCCATCGTGTTGAACGTCTCCGCGAGCTCGGTGATTTCGTCACTCGCGCCCGGTCTCACCTCGACGCGCGTGTCGGTCTTCCCCTGCGCGATGTCCTGCGAGGCCTTCGCGAGGTCGCGGACGTTGCGGACGATCTTCCCCGAAAGCAGGCTCGCGACGATGAGCGCGAGGAGCATCCCCGTGACGCTCACGATCGCGAACGTCCAGACCGTGCGGCTCCTCATCGCGTCGAACTGGCCGGCGACGACGCCGAGCGAGAGGATGCCTACGACGTCGCCTTCGAGATCCAGGATCGGCTCGTAGGCCGTGATGTACCACTCGTCCACGACGAACGCGCGGGCTATCCAGCGCTCGCCTTCGACGACCGCGCGCTCGTAGACCTCCTCGGAGACGCGGGTCCCGACCCGGCGCTCGCCGTCCGATGTCAGGACGTTCGTCGCGATCCTGACGTCGTCCTGGAAGATGGTCGCGGCCCCGATGTCCTTCCCGTGCCACGTCTCGCCCTTGTAGGCGGTTTCCTTCACGCGGTCGACGATCTCCTCGCCCCCGTTCAGAAGGACGCCCCCGTAGACGACGCCCGCGAGCTCCTCACCGAGGAAGAGCGGCGCTCCCGCCTTGAGCATGAGGCCGTCCTCGAGGATCTCGAGATCCGACGGTCGCGCCCGCGGCGTCTCGATGATCCGCAGCCTCGCTCTCTTCACCAGATCATGCGACTCGAGCGCGAGCTCCGACGCGGACGCGAGCACGGTTCCCGCGACGGGTTCGCCGCCCGCGAGGACTCTGTCCACGATCTGGTCTCCGGACCGGTCGTCGCCGGTCTCGGCGCTCCGGCCCCGCGCAAGGACGATGCCGTCGATGTCGGTCACCGTCAGAACGTCGAGGCCCCACGTCTCACGGAGCTCTCCGAGGACCGCCGCGAGGTTCCGGTGCCGGCCCGCCCGCACGGCGCGGACGACGTCCGTCTCCTCTGCCGTGATCGCGACGTAGGTCTCGATCTCGTTCAGGTGGTCGTCGTAGACGAGCCTCGCCGTGTTCAGGTCATGCTCGACGCTCACCTGGACCTGGCGGACGAGGCTGTCACCGAAGAGGCGCGTCCCGACGATGGTGGACCACGATGATGATGCTCGAGGCGAGCTTCGTTCTGAGGGACAGCACCATGCGGGTCGCTCCGCGGGTGAGATCCGGGGTGAAAGGTCAGGCGCTGGACGCTGCTCGGCGGGGTGCGAGGACTACCATTCGCCCGTGCGGAGGTACTCGTCGATCGAGCGGGCGGCCTTCATGCCCGCGCCCATCGCGAGGATGACGGTCGCCGCGCCGGTCACGATGTCGCCGCCCGCGAAGACGCCCTTCTTGTTGGTCCTGCCCGTCTCCTCGTCGGCAACGATGTTGCCCCACTTGTTGAGCTCGAGGTCCGGACTCTGCGTCGTGAGGAGTGGGTTCGGCCCCTGGCCGATGGCCGGAATGACGACGTCGATGTCGACGGTGAACTCGGTGCCTTCCTTCACGACAGGTCTGCGGCGGCCGGAGGCGTCGGGCTCTCCGAGCTCCATCTCGACGAGCTCGACCTGCTTCACCCATCCGTTCTCGTCGCCGATGATGCGGACCGGGTTCCGGAGGGTCATGAGGATGACGCCCTCCTCGACGGCGTTCTCGATCTCCTCGTCGCGGGC
>JALGVN010000357.1 GCA_025774645.1 bacterium | reverse complement strand
CAGGGTTGCGCTCTACCCGGGTCGTCCGAACCCGTTCGCGGCGGAGAGCACGCTCTCGTTCCAGCTCCCCGTCAGAAGCGACGTCCGGTTCGCGGTCTACGGTGTGGACGGGCGTCTCGTGCGGACGCTGGTCGACGGCGAGGCCGGACCCGGCACGGTCGCCGTGACCTGGGACGGTCGCGACGAGCGTGGACGCAGAGTAGGAAGCGGGCTCTACTTCATGAAGCTCGTCGCTGGCGACGAGGTCCGCCACGGCAAGATCGTGGTGCTGAAATAGCGGGCGAAGCAGCGGCTCGACCGCAGTTCGACCGCGCGTACACAAGCAGCTAATCAGGGGCTCCCGGGTCTTCGGCTCGGGAGCTCCGTTCGTTCCGGGCAGACAGGCGTCCTTGAGGAATGGGGTCACCTGTGGTATTCTGGTGGTGATTCCCGCTGACACGCTCCGGGTGATGGTGCGGTGCCGGGCAGTACGCTGGCCGCGCCCCCGGTCATTCGCCGAAGGGGAGGTGCGACCGTGTTCCTAGGGGAAGGAACCTCGTCCCGCCGCTCGGCAGCGGTCCTCGTCCTCGCCACGCTCGCCGTGGCCGTCGCTGCGTCTCTCTGCGTCGCACAGGTCCCCGCGGACTCGGGACGTCCCGAGTTCACCGGCGGCCGCTACTCACCCAGGACCCGCGCAATCCTCGACACACTGAGACCCGATCCCTCGGTCTTCGAGCGGACGTATCCCGAAACGTGGGACTGGCGCGAAATGGGCGGAGTGACGGCCCTCAGGGACCAGGGAACGTGCGAATTCTGCTGGGCCTTCGCTGCCTACGCCGAGATCGAGAGCGGTATCCTCATCAACGAGGGCGTGAGCCTCAACCTCGCGGAACAGCAGCCCGCCGACTGCAACGCGGAGGGACACGACTGCGACTCGGGCGGCTACCCGGGCTCGGCGTTCGACCTCGCGCGCAGTCCGGGCGCAGTCGCCGAGGAGTGCATGCCGTACATCGACGACAACGGCGCGTGCCGTCAGCGGTTCTGCGAGAAGATCGCGTACGTCGACGGCTACACGTACACCGCAGGGAACGTCGACGCCTACAAGGCGGCGATCATGGAGGCACCCATCGCTGCCTGCGATGGCATTCACTGCATCCTCATCGTCGGCTGGGACGACTCCATCCAGTCGTGGATCTGCAAGGACAGCCTGTACGGAGGCTTCTGGTCCTATTACGCCTACGGCAGCTGGATGACCACCGGCGCCGTCCGCTCGATCAACCCGCACACGCCGAAGGAGCGGCTCGTGCCCGATGAGTTCCCGACGATCCAGGCAGCGCTCGACGCGTCCCAGCGCGGCGACGTCATCAAGGTCGCGGGCGGCGTGTACGCCGAGGCCGTCGTCGTCCCGCCGATGCGGACGCTCGAGGGGGGCTACGACCCGACCTTCACGACGCGCGAACCGGAAACGTATCCGACCGTGATAGACGCCGGAGGCGCGTACGTCGGCGTGACGTGCGGCGAGCAACTGCCGGGCTCCGAGCACCTCACCGTGGACGGGTTCGAGATCACGAACGCCACTTCGGCCGGCGTCTGGGTCCTGACAGGCGACGCAGTCGTGCTCAGGGATCTCGAGATCCACGGGTGCGGGTCTGGAGTCGTCGTCGATTCGAGCTACCCGATCGACGGCAGCGTTCGGATCGAGTCGTGCGTGATCAGGGACAACGCCTTCGACGGGGTTCAGGCCCCGTTCCTCAGTCCCCACGAGGCCGTGGTGTCGTGGAGTGCGGTCTACGGGAACGGCGGCTCCGGGATCAGCGCGATCTACTCGCCCATCGCGGTCGTGAACTGCATGGTCTACGGGAACGGCCTCGACGGCGTCACGGTCGGGAACCAGAGCGAGGCGACCGTTCTCTCGATACGGTGTCTCCTCGAGCGGCGTCGGATGCGACGTCACCTTCACCGACGTGTGGGACAACGAAGTGGCCGACTTCTCGGGGTGCGAGGCCGGGAGCTGGTGTCTCAGCGAGGATCCGGTCTTCTGCGACTCCGCGGCCCTCGACTTCCGCCTACACGCCTCGTCGGCCTGCGTGGCGGCGGGCGACTTCGGCCAGGACATGGGCGCCTTCGGAATAGGTTGCCCGCCCGGTCCCACCGAGCTCGAAGTGCTTCAGACGGGTGCGTCGCTCCTTGTGTCGTGGTCTCCGCCCCCGGGCGACGTCGTGGTCGATCACTACGTTGTCTACAGGGACACGCTGTGGTCGGGACGCGTGGCTGTCGCGACGGTGGAGGCGCCCGACACGGTCTTCGTCGACGTTGGCATTCCGGCGTGCGAGTCCAACGACTACTGCGTGACGGCCGTGGACACGAGCGGGCTTGAGGGAGCATCGTCCGACGAAACAGAGGGCGAGCTCTGCTATGCGGGACCTTCGAACCTCGAAGTGTCGTTCGACGAGGGCGGCAACGAGATGTCGTGGGAGTCCGCCGACGGTCCTGTCGACTTCTACGTGATCATGCGATCCACCGAGACGGACCCCCCCGACTCGGTCGGATGGGTGCCCGCATCCGAGACCCACTTCGTGGACGACTCGAGCGGCGTCTGTGCGAGGGACAACTTCGCGTACGGCATCGTCCCCGTCTACGACACGAGCTGGCGGGGGCTCTCTTCGGAGATCGTCGCGCTCGACCCGGCGCCGGCGGCCCCGGCGGACCTCGCGGTCGAGTGGTCGGGAGTCGACGCCGCCCTCTCGTGGTCGCCCAACTGCGAGAGCGACTTTCGGCGCTACTGGATCTACCGTGACACGGTCCCGTTCTCACCTCCACCGAACTCGAACCTCCTCGTAGGTTTCACCCAGGAGACGACGTACGTCGATCCAGGCCTCGATCCGGGCGACGTCTACTTCTATCGGATCACCGCCAGCGACGCCTCGAGTCAGAGGAGTACGTACTCGGCGATCGCCTACCTCGGTTCCGGTGACGTGCTCACGGTGCCTTCGCCGTACGCGACGATCCAGGAGGCGATCGACGCCGCGGCGGCGCTCGATACCGTGCTGGTGGCGCCCGGTGTCTACGACGAGAGCGTCACGCTCAAGGACGCGGTCTCCGTGGTCGCGACGGATGGGCCCGCGGCGACAACGATCCGTGCGCCCGTCGGGGCAGTTGTGAGTGGCGTGAGCGTCGTGGATATCACGCGGCTGGTCGGGTTCACGGTGGACGGACTCGGATTGGCGGCGGCGTGCATCGACTGCCCCGGGTCTTTCCTCTCTGTAGAGAACTGCGTCCTCACGGGAGCCGCGATTGGAGCGAGCTTCCACTTCGGTGGCGCGTCCAGGATCTCCGGGAGCGCGTTCACGGGGAACCAGTACGGAGTTGCCTGCGCGGACTCCGCGACACCTTTTCTCGCGGGTAACACCTTCGACGGGAACACGGTGTGCGCGGTCTTCGTGACAGGCGATTCCGGCCCCGAGATCGGAAGGACTCACGCGGACGCGAACGACTTCCTGAACCA
>JALGVN010000356.1 GCA_025774645.1 bacterium | reverse complement strand
GCCGCAGCATCCGGGGGGAGCGTGCGGCGCGCCGGGGGTGAAGGAACCGAACAGGCAGCTTGCCCGTCCCTACGACTCAGGGAGAGCGGGGTCGCGAGACCATACATCATCCTGACGGGCGACACGAGGGATGCGGCCGGACTCCGGCCGAGTCAGGAGACTGGAATGAGCAGCGCGAGAGGAAGTAGTGCGGATCGCACCGGTGACGCGCGCCGTACCGGTGCTGCATTCGCAATCCTCTTCTTGACCTTCCTGATCGTGGCCGCCGCGGGGGACGCATCCTCCGCGGGGGCACTCGGTGGATTCATCGAGAACCGGGGGCAGGTCGACGAAGAGGTGCTCTACTACTCGGCTGGGTCGCGTGCAACGTTCTACGTGACGGGCGATGCCTTGGTTCTGGATGTGTTCGAGCGGGACGATCACGTGTTCCTCGACGGATTCGATGGTGATGGCGTTCCCGAGCCCGGCGCGCGGAACGGGTGCGCTGTCTGGATCAGATTCGAGGGAGCCAACGCGGTGCCGACCATTGAGGTCGGAGACCCGCTTCCTGGTGTCATGAACTTCTTCTCCGGACCCGATCCGTCGGGCTGGAGCACGAACGTGACGCGCTACGGTGAGGTCGTCTATCACGATCTCTGGCCGGGGATCGACCTCGCCCTCCGCGAGGACGGCGGGCGCGTCACGTTCGAGGTCCTCTCGAGCGGAGACGCGGATCCGTCCGAGGTCCGCTTCACCTACGAGGGTGCGGAGAGCGTGGTGGTGGAGGACGACGGGACCGAGGTCGTGACGACCCCGGCGGGGTCCTTCGCAGTTCGGAGGGGAGGCTCCCGCGGGAGTGAGGGCGCCTTCGTGTGGACGGGCGACGATCCACTCGACGCGGGTGCGCTCGGACGCGATGACCCTTCCAGCCTCCTCTGGAGCACCTTCCTCGGGGGCGGGTCCGACGACAGCGTCTGGGGACTCGTGCTGGATGTTGCCGACAACTGCTACACCTGCGGCTGGACCTCATCGATCAATTTCCCGACGACGCCGGGGGCGTACTCGACGTCGTTCACCAATCTTCTGGATGCGTTCGTCGTGAAGCTCGACCCCACCGGGAGTACACTCGTTTTCGCGACGTACCTCGGCGGGGTGGGACAGGAGGCGGCATACGCGATCGACGTCGACGCCTCCGGGAACGTCTACGTGGCGGGCTACGCGTCCGCCGGGTTCCCCGTGACGCCGGGCGCGTTCGACGAGGGGTTCAACGGCATCTACGACTGCTTCGTCACCAAGCTCGATCCGACGGGCAGCTCCCTCATCTACTCGACCTACGTCGGCGGGAACGCCTCGGACGTGTGCTGGGGACTCGACGTCGATGCCTCCGGGAACGCCCACATCTGCGGGCAGACGAACTCCGCGAGCTACCCGACGACGCCGGCCTCGTTCGACCCGACGTACAACGGGTTCTACGACGGCTTCGTCACGAAGCTCGATCCCGCGGGCGCGGCGCTCGTCTACTCGACGTTCCTCGGCGGCACGGTCCACGACCGCGGCTGCCGTGACATCGAAGTCGACGGCGCCGGAAGCGCCTACGTAACCGGGTCGACGCGCTCGGGCAACTTCCCCGTGACGCCCGGCGCGTTCCAGACCACGCTCGGTGGCGGGGCCGACGCCTACGCGGCGAAGTTCGACCCGACCGGTGCGTCGCTCGACTACTCCACGTACCTCGGGGGTGCGGCAGACGACGAGGCACGCGGCCTCGAGATCGACGGCGCCGGACGACCGCACGTGACGGGGTTCACGGGTTCCCTCGACTTCCCCACGACGCCGGGGGCGTACGACGAGACGGCGAACGGCGACCTGGACGCGTTCCTGGCGACGTTCGACTCGACCGGGTCGGCGCTCGACTACGGCACCTACATCGGCGGGGCCGGCTGGGACTACGGCTGGGACATCGCGCTCGACGGGTCGGGCAGCGCGCACATCACCGGGTCGACCTCGTCGACGGACTTCCCGACGACCGAATGGGCGTACGACACGACTCTTAGCGAC
>JALGVN010000355.1 GCA_025774645.1 bacterium | reverse complement strand
GCTGGGGGCCGTCGAGCCTTCCTCGGGCGCGACGGAGGGGACTACGGCACGCTCGAGTGCCGCGATCAGCTCGCCAGTGCCCTTGTTGGCAGGCGCTACGGTCGCTACGACCGGGATCCCGAGCAACGCCGACAGCCGGTCGACGTCGATCTGGCCACCCCGATCTTCGAGCTCGTCCCACATGTTCAGCACGAGCACCATCGGGCGGCGAAGCTCCGCCAGCTGCAAGGTGAGGAACAGGGCACGACGGAGGTTCTTCGCGTCGGCCACCTGTACGACGGTGGAATCCGGGTGGCTGTCCAGCAGTTCCCGTGTGACCCGCGCCTCGTCTGTCCGTGGGGCCAGGTCGTTTAGACCGGGAGTGTCCACGATTTCCCGCTCTCCGGCCTCCTCGCTCGCCTTCGCCCGCACGATCTCGACCGTCGTGCCCGGGTAATTCGAGACTGTGACGTAGCGACGCGTGAGGTTCCGGAACAGGACGCTCTTGCCGACGTTCGGGTTCCCGACCAGCGCTGTGATGGGAACCTCGGACGCACTCGGCTGCGTGAGCGTGGCGGACGAAGAGGGCTCGTGAGTCATAGTTGAGACCGAATCTCGTTTACGATCAGGCTGCAGGCAACTTCTGCTGAATTTCGGTCCGTCCGGTGCATCAGAATCCGAACTGGAACTGCGTTCTGATGCTCCACTGGTCCGGGCTGTCGCTCGGAAGGAAGCCGAGCATGCCACTCGGCTCCACGATCGTTTCGTGGATCGCCTGCGGCAGATACGAGAATTCGAGGTTCACCTTCCACCGGTTGGTCCACAGGAACGGCAGCCAGCCCACTCCGGCGGCTAATACCGTGTAATTCTCGTGGTCGCCCGGCGTGCTGCCGGGGAATACCCCGTCGAACCGTCCGTACAGGTACGTCTGGTCCGATACGAAGAAACTGCCCTGGGCGAGGAAGCCGTACTGGTCGTACCAGTCGCGGCTCTGAAGCTGCTGGCTCGTCCACGACCCGGCGAAGAACAGGTGATATCCGCTTCCATTGAAACTCACGTCCGCGTTCAGCTGTGATGCGTGACGGGTGTTGGTTTCGTTCTTGTCGCGTACCTGGTAGGCACCCGAAGCTCCGAGCAGTACCCCGCTGGACCGGCCCCGACGTCCGATCAGGTCGTCCCACACCGACCAGTCCGCCCCGCCGAGCTGGTACTCCATGCGGGAGCTGACCATCCCGTCGGCCGCCTCCGGCGCCGCCGGGAATCCCTGCCGTCCGCCGAACGCGCCGTTCGACAGCGCGAACCACCACCGGAGCCGCTCCGCCTGGTAGCGGGTCTGCACGCCCAGCGACGACCAGATCGCGTAGTTGAAGTCGTTGGCGGAAAACTCGATGGACGCCAGGTCCTGCGGATAGATCCAGTCTTCGCGGCTGAGAGCCAGCCACTGGCGACCGACCCGGACGTTCCACTTCTCGTTCAGGCCGACCTGCGCGAATGCCGCGATCAGCTCGAGTCTGGATGCCGAGTTGATGTTCGTGCGCAGATGATAGTACACCCGGTCGGTGAAATTCCCGTCAAAGATGAACCGGGTCCGCGGAACGTCCCAGCCGCGAGTGAAGTCGCGTTCGTCCGCGTGAGCCGAGTCGGGCCTCGTCCGCCAGTTCGTGTTGTAGCGAATCTGTGTATAGGCTCCGATGTTGAGCCGGAACTGACCGTCCTCAGACCTGATGAAGAACCCGTTCCAGCCGTTCTTCTCGTAGCCGGCTTCGACTCCCTGTTCTTCGGGGTTTACCTCCACGATGGTCTGGCCCTCGGGACCCGTCGAGATCGTGTCCGTGACAACGGCGGGTTCCTGCGCGGTCAGGCCGGGCGCGAAGAACACGAGAGCCGCTAGGGCGAGAGCGAGCGAGAGACTGCAGTGCGACAGGGTCCTCACGAGGCGAGTGCGCACGAGAATTCTCCTGTCCACCGTGTTGCCCGGATGTCCGGCGGGCTGATCTATCAACCGATGCCGGTCATCAGGTGTCTATTAGAGGACGCCTGCAGGACCCTCACGAACCTAAC
>JALGVN010000354.1 GCA_025774645.1 bacterium | reverse complement strand
CTCGAGTCCACCCGCGATCTCGAACGAGAGCATCCCGCCGAACCCCGACATCTGCTTCATCGCGAGCTCGTGCTGAGGGTGGCTCGGGAGTCCTGGGTAGTGGACGCGCTCGATCTTCGCGTGCGCCTCGAGGTGCTCCGCGATCCTCTGCGCGTTCTCGGCATGCGCGCGCATTCTGACCGCGAGCGTCTTCGTCCCGCGCAGGACCATGTAGCTGTCGAACGGGGAGAGGATGGCGCCCACGGCGTTCTGGTTGAACCTGATCGCCCGGAAGAGCTCCTCGTCGTTGACCATGATCGCGCCGCCGATCGAGTCGCTGTGGCCGTTCATGTACTTCGACGTGCTGTGCACGACGACGTCCGCTCCGAGGTCGAGCGGGTTCTGGAAGTACGGACTCATGAACGTGTTGTCGACAGCAGTGAGGATGCCACGTTCCCGCGCGATGGCCGAGGCCTCGCGGATGTCGCAGAGCCGCATGATCGGGTTCGTCGGCGACTCGAGGAACACGAGCTTCGTGTTCTCCTTGAGACCGCAGCGGATGTTCTCGCAGTCCCTCGCGTCGACGTAGGTGAACTCGATGCCGGTGTTCGGAGCGAGCACGCGGTCGAAGAGCCGCCGCGTCCCTCCGTAGAGGTCGTCGAACGCGACGACGTGGTCGCCGGGTTTGAGGACCGAGAAGCAGAGCGTCGCCTCAGCGGCCATGCCCGACGAGAACGCGAGCCCGTACTTGGCGTTCTCGAGCGCGGCGAAGCGTGCCTCGAGCGCGTCCCGCGTGGGGTTCCCCGAGCGGGAGTACTCGTATCCCGCCGTCGGCTGGTCGACGCTCTTGCGCGCGAACGTCGAGGAGAGGTGGATCGGAACGACGACGTCTCCGGAACCTCCGTCACGGAAGTCCGGTTCCTCGCCGGCGTGAATGGTCCTTGTCTCGAATCTCATGGCGCCCCTCTATAGATAGCCCTGCTCCTTCATCCACTCATCGTTGTAGATCCTGCTCAGGTAGTTGTATCCCGAATCCGGCAGGATGACCACGACGGTCTTCCCGGCCGGGAGGTCGCGCGCGACCTCGAGCGCGCCGTGGACCGCCGAGCCGCTCGACCCGCCCGCGAAGATCCCTTCCTCACGGGCGAGCCTCCTCGCCATCAGGAACGACTCCCGGTCGTCGACCTGGAGCATGTCGTCCACGTACTCGAATTGCATCGTCTCGCAGAGCATGTCCTCGCCGATGCCTTCCACCATGTAGACGTGCGGCTCGACGAGCTCCTTCCGTTTGAACCAGTCGTAGTAGACCGAGCCCTCGGGGTCCACACCCACGACGCGGACGTTCGGGTCCTTCTCCTTCAGGAACCTGCCCACGCCCGAGATCGTCCCGCCCGTCCCCGCGCCCGCGACCAGAACGTCGATCCGTCCCTCGGTCTGCTCCCAGATCTCGGGACCCGTGGTGGAGTAGTGGGCCTCAACGTTGGCGAGGTTGTGGTACTGGTTCGGCATGAACGAGTTCGGCGTCTCGGCTGCGAGCCGCTTCGCCGTTTCGTAGTAACTCTCGGGGGAGGCCGCGGGAACCGCCGTCGGGCAGATGGTGACGTCGGCGCCGAGGGCCTTCAAGAGGTTCACCTTCTCGTCGCTCATCTTGTCGGGGATCGTGACGCGGAGCGCGTAGCCCTTGACCGCGGCGTAGAGCGCGAGCGCGATCCCGGTGTTGCCGGACGTGTTCTCGACGATCGTCCCGCCGCGCGCGAGGCGCCCGTCCCTCTCCGCCTCCTCCACCATGTAGATCGCCATCCTGTCCTTCACGCTCCCGCCGGGATTGAAGTACTCGAGTTTGACGAGGACCGTCGCGTCGATCCCCTCCGTCACCCTGTTCAGCTCGACGAGCGGCGTGCCTCCCACTGCCTGGAGTATGTCGTGGTAGTGCGCCATGGTCCTCCTCCGGTTGCTGTCGGTTCCGAGCTCTGTATTCTGATGCCCGCCCGGCCGATACGGTCCCGGGGGACGCCCGGTTCCGCCCTCTCGCGGCGGAGAGTACCACCGGACGGGCGCGTC
>JALGVN010000353.1 GCA_025774645.1 bacterium | reverse complement strand
AGGGATCGTCGGTGTCGGTCGCGCCTGTGCCGGGCTCGCCCTCGACGATTGGCTCGAAACCGCCGAGGTCGTCGGGAGCTTCTGCGCGCAGCACGTCATGCGTGACCGTCGTGGCCCCCGGAATCGCGGGCGTGTCCCAGGTCAGTGTCGTCGTGCCCCCGACGCCGCCGGAGTGAGCCAGTCGCAGATCCGAGACCTCGCCGGGAACCGCCCATAGCTGGTCATCCAGCGGGGCGCAGTCGCAGCTCGTCAGCACGGCGTCGCCGTCCGTCTCCAGGGCGGCGACGTAGAGCTCAAAGTACCCCAGCTGTGACTCGTTGGAGCGGTAAAGCACCATTCCGGAATCCGCGGTCACCGTCACGTCCTCTGCCACGGATCCGCCCGGGGGCAACTCGCCGTTCAGCTTGCGAGGTGCACCGCCGGTAATCGGTACCGCGAACAGCTCGGGCCGCCCGGCCACGTCCTGAACGGCGCGATAGACCACTGTCGAGGAGTCCGGCGTGACGAGGTAGGTCGTCGACACCTGCCCCCCCGAGACCAGGGCCCCGTTCAGCTTGACTGCCACGCCCCCGCCGGTGGGGACCGCGAACAGTTCGACGACACCCGGTGTCTCCTGATCGGCGCGATAGATGACCCACTCTCCGTCCGGACTGAGCAGGAAATCCACGACGTCGCCGGAGGAGCTGATAACGACCGGCGGCGAGTCTCCCAGTACGGGGACGCTACGGAGTGACGCGGCTTCCAGGTAGACGACGTGCTCGCCGTCCGAGCTGATCTCGAGCTCGGCGGGCAGATCGGTCGCCAGGCGAATCGCCTCGCCTCCGTAGACGGAGAGCTGCATCAGCCCTGCGTCCAGCGGGTCGTCCGCGTCGTAGACGGCCAGGACGCGCTCGCTCCCTTCCACGGGAACCGGCGTGATCTCGGCCGTCGCCAGGTGGCGCCACCAGACGGAAGGCCCGATGACTCGCGGTGCAATATCCAGCTTGCCGGCCACGAGCCCTTCCCCAGTAGTCTGGAAGAGAACCCAATCGCCGTTGTCGGCGAAAACGAAGCCGGAACCGAAAATCGACCACACGGTGAAGCCGGATCCCGGCCCGTGCAACATCCTGCGAGTCAATCTGTATTCACTATCCGGAGAGCTGCGGACCGTGTTGTAGGCGACGGAACGACCGGAGGGGTCGTAGGCGAGGTTCGAGATGCTCACCCAATCCCCGGGAAAGTTCTCAACGAGGTATTCCACGGTCTCGGGACCCTGGGTCGGGATCTCGCACAATCCCCAGATCGTCGCTCCTCCGGGACCCCCGCAATCGGCGACGACGTGGAAGCCGTCGGCCATCATGTGCAGCGTGTGGCTTTCCCAGGACATCTCCTCGCTCGCCATCAACGAGGTCGTAGCCCCCCCCACGAGGGGAACGGAATAGAGGTCGGGACCGCCTGTCTGCTGGTTCGCCTCGACGACCACACCACCCGTCTCCCCTGCGATCGCCCACCAACCGACACCAGTGCCGGGGACGAGGTCGTCGTGCAGTCGAATCGGAGAGCCTCCGGTGGTGGGCACGCTGTAGAGTTGGTACGAGCCGGTCGCGTCGGCGGAGTAGACGGTCCGGAGCCCGTTTCGGCTCACCTCGTAGGCCGCGACCTCCCCGACGCTGATCGCACCGGAGAGGTCCGACGGACAGACCAACGCGTCGTCGCAGGTTCCGTCACCGTCGGTGTCGATGCCGGCGCCGGGAATCGGCGGGCAGGGATCGCACACGTCGCCCCAGGCATCGTCGTCCGCGTTCGCCTGGTCGGGGTTGACGACCTGCGGACAGTTGTCCATGCAGTCAAGTACGCTGTCACCGTCGTCGTCCCCACACTGCCAGGTGCACGAGACCGTGGAGTCGTCGCAGTCGTCCGGAAAGCAGTAACCGTCGCCGTCCACGTCCGTGCAGTCCTGATTGCAGCGAAGTTTCAGGTCGTCGCAATCCGTCGTGACGCACCACCCGTCGTCGTCCGTATCCGTGCGGTCCGTCGTGCAATGGGCATTGGCATCGTCACAATCG
>JALGVN010000352.1 GCA_025774645.1 bacterium | reverse complement strand
GCCTGAGAGAATCCCGGCGCGAGAGCGGAGGCGCCGCCCCTCGGGAGAGGGGCGGCGCCTTGTCACGTGCGGATGTGTCGTTGTCGCTTCCCGGCCTGGCGCTATCGGTAGAGCGCCTTGATCGACCCCCAGCTCTTATGCTCGACCGGGGAATCGGGGTCCCCGATTCTCACCGACTTGATGTACCAGCCGGAAGACTGAGTAGATGCACTCGATCCGAAGAAGAACCCGATGTGGACGCTCTGGCCGACGTAGGCGGAAAGGTCGAAGCAGTCCCAGACGAACCCCGGGAGATCCTCCGAGCTGAAGACGGGTTCGCTCGCGATGCACCGTGGCCCGTCGTCGCTCCCTCGGGCCGCGACGATGTCGTACGCGGACGCTGGGTAGACGAGCTCCCACGTCGAGCCGCCGTCCGTCGAGACCTTGACGTTCCCCCCGTCCCAGTCCTCCTCGATCTCGTAGTAGTGGCAGAGTTCCATACACGCGCAGTCGGCCGTGATGTCGAACGGTCCGATCATCGCGCCCTGGCCGGCGTTGCTCGGGTAGGCGTCGTCGAGAATCGTGCCGAGCACGTTCGTCACCGGCTCCCCGCTGCAGTCGGTCTCGGGGATGCTCCACGGCTCGCCCCACTGCCAGACCGCGGCCCCGTCGCAGGCTATCCCGGTGAACCCATGATTCGACACGCTGAAGTCGAGGGTGTAGCAGGCGTCGAGGATGGGACAGCAGTGAGAGACCTGCGTCCAGTCGTAGGTGTCCAGTTCGAAGTAGCACTCCCAGCCGTCGACGACGAGGTAGTAGGTCCCCGGGTCGAGGCAGTCCGTCACGATCGCCTCGCCTCCCGATTCGAGGCAGTCGTCCTCGTCGCAGCTCCCGAGGAGGTAGAGGTAGAGGTTGCAGGAACTCGAGGAGAGCGCCGCCGCGAAGCCCCGGCACTCCGGGCCGTCGATCGTGATCTCGTAGACCGACTCGCCACCCTGGAGCGCGCCGGCGGGGGAGAAGCACGGGAAGCCGTACCGCTCGACGTTCCGCGGAGCGCCCGTGTTGTTGTTCCAGACGGAGTCACCGATCGCGAGGGGGATCGCGCCCGTGCAGTCGAGCGACTGCCTCACGGGAAGGGGTGCGAGTGGAGTCGTCGTGCTCTGCGCGAGAGCCGCCGTGCAGATCAGTGTGAGCAGCACTGCAGCGAGGCTGATGAGAGTGATCCGGAACCGCATGCTGTTCTCTTCCTCCTCCGCACACCGGTCCGCGTGCCTGCGGAGCGCACCAAGGCGACGGTGTCGTCGGATTCCATCGTAACCCCCGGCGCGGGGATTCGCAACCGCGACCTGCGGCGCCGGGGGAGTGCGCGGTCCCAGTCGTCCGGAAAACAGAGAACCCCCCGTCCCTGCCGGGGGGTTCTCTCCTGTGACCTCCGAAGATCCAGTCCTATTTGAGCAGTACCATCGTGCGCGTGTCGGTGACCGAGCCCGCTTCGAGGCGGCAGAAGTAGACGCCCGACGCGACGCTCTTCCCGTCGCTGTCCTTTCCGTCCCACACTGCCGTGTGCCTGCCGGCTCCGACTTCCGAATCCTCGAGGACCTGCACGAGGCGACCGGAAACGTCGTAGACGCGGAGACTCACGTGCGCGCGCGTTGGGATCTCGAACGCAACGGTCGTCGTCGGGTTGAACGGGTTGGGGTAGTTCGACACGAGCGCCGTCTTGAGCGGCACGACTCCGTCGTCGATCCCGGTGTCGCCGCTGTTGACGCCCCAGAGCTCAACGTCGTCGATGTTCCAGCCGCAGTACTGCCAGCTCGAGTCGGTCGGGCCCATTGTCCACCGCAGGTAGACGGTCGACTGCCCGTCGGCGATAGCCGCCAGGTCGTGCTCCACCTGTGTCCACCCGGCGTCGTTGACCGTCCCGGGGTTGTCCCAAACGGTAGTCCAGCTGCTGAGGTCGGTGCTGACGCGGACGTACGCCTGGTCGCCACCGTGGACCCCGAGCCAGCGCTGGAACTTGGGCGCGGTCAGGGACATGTTGGAGCAATCGATCGCCGTGGTCGTCAGGTGG
>JALGVN010000122.1 GCA_025774645.1 bacterium | reverse complement strand
TGTCCCGGAGGAGGATCTCGGCGATGTCCGCCGTGGCGTGCGTGCAGAAGATCTGTCCCTTGAAGCCCCGCTTCACGAGCGTGGGGAGGCTGCCGCTGTGGTCGACGTGGGCGTGCGAGAGGATCACGTTCCCGATCGACGAGGCGTTGAACGGCAGGGTCCTGTTCTTCCTGTCGCTCTCGGACCGCCGCCCCTGAACCAGTCCGCAGTCGAGGAGCGTCCGCACACCTGCGGCGGTGAGGACGTGCTTCGTCCCGGTGACGTTCCTGACCGCGTCGTGAACCGTGACTCTCATGCGTCCCTCCGTTCTCTCGCCCAGAGCGCCCGTTGACGCGTCCGATTCCCTATGGTAGCTTATACGAACCGACATAGCCGCTCAAGCGTAGGCTCGCCCCGGCGGGTCGAGCGGACGTAGGACCGGAGTCGTTGGGGGTGGCCACGAAGGCCTGAGAACTCACACCCCGCGAACCTGATCTGGGTAATGCCAGCGTAGGGAAACGGCTCGTGAGAACGAGATTGGCGTGAGGGGCTCCTCCGGTTCGACGGGGAGCCCTTTTGCGTCCGCGGGCCGTAAGAGGCGGACCGACAGCCAGGACGCGCAACCGAAACAAGGAGGCAGTACGTGATCAGCGACGTGATCGTGACCAAGGCCATATCCGAGCGTTTCTTCGAGAAGTTCCACTCGGCCCTCGAGCTCGACGCCGCCGTCGTCGGCGCCGGACCCTCCGGGCTGGTCGCCGCGTGCTATCTTGCCAGAGCCGGGAAGCGCGTCGCGGTCTTCGAGAGCAAGCTCTCCACAGGAGGGGGCATTTGGGGCGGCGGGATGCTGATGAACGAGATCGTCGTCCGAGACGACGCGCTCGACATCCTGCGCGACTTCGGGATCACCTACCGCGAGTATGGGGAAGGCTACTACACGGCCGACGCGGTCCACACCGCCTCGGCCCTCGCCTACCGCGCGACGGAGGCGGGCGCGATCGTCATCAACGCCTGCAGCGTGGAGGACGTGCTCTTCATGGAAGGGCGCGTGGCCGGCGTCGTCATCCTCTGGACACCGGTGGTGAGCGCCGGGCTCCACGTCGACCCGCTCTCGGTCGCCGCGACCACCGTCCTCGACGCGACGGGGCACGCCTCGGAGGTCGTGCACGTCACCGTGCGGAAGATGGAGGTTGAGCTCAACACCGAGACCGGCGCGATCATGGGCGAGCGCAGCATGTGGGCGGAGAGAGGCGAGCAGGCCGTAATCGAGCACACCGGGGAGGTGTTCCCCGGCCTCTACGTTGCCGGGATGGCGGCGGCAGCGGTCCACGGCGGACACCGAATGGGACCGATCTTCGGCGGCATGCTCATCTCCGGGAAGAAGGTCGCGGGACAGATCCTCGCGAGCCTCGACGGCGACGACGCGGAAGACACGGCGGACCGCGACGCCATCGCTGCTGCACGGTGAGATCATGAGCAAGAGAGCCGGACGAATGGAGATCCTCGAACGGGGCGGGCTCTACCTCGCACTCACGGAGCCTCGTGTCCCGCACGCGACGCTCGCGTCTGCGGCCGTCGAGCGCGGAGTACCGCTGCTTCAGCTCCGCGAGAAGGACCTCCCCGACGGGGAGCTCGTGGCGCTCGCCAGGACGCTCCGGCACATCACCGCGGAAACGGGAACCCTCCTCATCATCAACGACCGCGCCGACGTCGCCGCCGAGGTAGGCGCGGACGGGGTCCACGTCGGGAGGACCGACCTGGACCCGCTGAGCGCCAGGGCGATCGTCGGCCCGGACGCGCTGGTGGGGCTCTCGGCGAACACGGTCGACGAGATCGCGGCGGCGCTGGCCGCCGGCGTGGACTACGTGGGCGTCGGACCGATCTTCCCGACCGCGACGAAACCCGACGCGACGGAGCCGGTGGGCCTCGACGGCCTGCGCGCGATCGCCGCTTCCGGCCCCCGCCTGCCGGTCGTCGCCATCGGCGGGCTCGACGGTGGGAACGCCGTCGACGTCCTCAACGCGGGCGCGGACTTCGTGGCGGTCGTGTCGGCAGTCTGCTTCGCCGACGATCCGGTCGCGGCGCTCGACGAGCTCCAGACAGCGATCCAGTCAGGCAGCGAGGGCATGCGCAAGCGAGGTGCGCGGTCATGGGAGCGCTCGTGAAGCCTGACATCGACGATCAGGTCAACTTCGAAGGACTGAAGTACTGCCCTCGCTGCGCGGCGGAGCTCCGTCCAGCGGACGTGAGGGAACACGAACGCCTCGTGTGCCCGGAGTGCGACTACGTCTTCTACCTCACGCCCGCGCCCGTCACCTGTGTCCTCGTCGAGCGCGAGGGCGCGATCCTGCTGGTCAGAAGGAAGTACCCGCCCCAGAAGGGACTCTGGTGTCTCCCGGCCGGGTTCATCGAGACCGGCGAGTCGCCCGAGGAGAGCGCGGCCCGCGAGGTCGAGGAAGAGACGGGCCTCAAGGTCCGCATCCTGGGGCTCGTCGACAGCTGGGCGACCGCGGAGGACCCACGCACGCCGATCGTGAGCTTCGCGTTCACGGGCGAGGTCGTCGGAGGCAAGCTCGAGCCGGGCGACGACGCCGAGGAAGCCGTGTTCTTCCCGGCGAACGCACTCCCGCGCGACATCGCGTTCACGACTCACATAGAAGCGATCATGAAGTACTTGAGAGATCGGTAGAACGTCAGCGCGACACCGCTCACCCCAAGCGGCCGGAGGTCCCGGCGCACGTCTGCGGCGCGGGTCCTCGAGGTCAGCAGGAAGGAGCCCACATGTCCCCCAAGAAACTCCCGCAGCTCGGCAAGGCGACCCCCGAGTTCTTCGACGAGGTCATCTTCCCCCGCCTCGGCGCGCCCGATGATGCCGTGGTGGTCGGACCGCAGCACGGGGTCGATTTCGGCGCCATCTCGATCGGCGATCAGATCGTCGTCATCTCGTCCGACCCGTTCTTCATCGCCCCCTCCCTCGGGTGGGAGCGGGCTGCCTGGTTCGCGCTCCACATCATCGCGAGCGACGTCGCCGTGAGCGGCATCCCCCCGCGCTTCCTGGCGGTCGACCTGAACCTGCCGCCGGAGATGGACGAGGAGACGCTGGCGACCGTGTGGCAGACGGTGCACGATGAGTCGCTCCGCCTCGGCATCGCGATTGTCTCGGGCCACACGGCGCGCTACGCCGGCTGCAGCTACCCCATGGTCGGCGGGGCCGTCGTCTTCGGAGTCGGTTCCGAGGACGAGCTCGTCGACCCGAGGAAGGCCGAGGTCGGGGACCGCATCATCATCACGAAGGGCCCCGCGGTGGAGACGACGGGGCTCATGTCCGTCCAGTTCCCGGAGTTCATCGACGAGGTCCACGGGAAGGCCGCGACCGCGGAGGCTCAGGAGGTGTTCTATCAGATGTCGGTCGTGCGCGACGCTGCGATCTGCGCGCGGACGGGCGGCGTCACGGCGATGCACGACGCCACGGAGTGCGGCATCTGGGGGGCGCTCTTCGAGCTGGCCAACGCCGGCGGCAGCGGCCTCGTCGTCGACAAGCGCAAGATCGTCACGCAGGACATCGTGATGAAGACGTGCGAGGTCTTCGACATCGACCCGTACAAGTCGATCAGCGAGGGCACGCTCGTGGCGGCCGTCCGCCCGTCGGCGGTGGAGAAGATCCTCGCCGCGCTCGAAGCCGAGGGGATCCCCGCCTCGGAGGTCGGCGAGCTTCTCCCGGGGAGCGAGGGCGTGCAGGTCATCGACGGGGACGGAAGGCACCCGCTCGAGCACCCGAGGGTCGATCCGTTCTGGATCCGCTTCGAGGAGTACCTCGAGAAGCAGGCCGCTCGCGCGGCGGCGTGACGCGCACGCAGGCGACCGGGATCACGGGAGTCGGTGAGCGGACGCACGTCGAGCCGAGGATCGGTGAATGAACGCTGAGCTGCTGAAGACGATCGCTCTGGAGCATCTCGGCCTGGCGGCGGGCCACCACCTGGCGATCGCCGTCATGGGGGCGCTCTTCTGGATTCGGCGCTCGTCGATGGAGAGGATCGTCGACGTCTACTTCGCCGCCGCGTTCTCGACGACCGCGTTCGCGCTGTCGTCGACCGCCGCGTCGAGGTCGACCGCCTTCCTCGCGGCGGGACTCACAGCGGTCCTCGCAGCTGGACTCGCGGCACTCTGGATCCGCGAGGCTGTCCTCCTGCGGAACGTCTACGACTTCCGCCGGACGCCGCGCGCAAGGCTCGCCGTCATGGCGGTCGCCGCGCTCTTCGCGATCGTCTACCCGGGCTACTCCGGCGAGCTCCCGTCGTTCATCTTCTCCCCTCTCGGCGTGCTCCTCCCCCCTACCCTCCTTCTCGCGCTGGCCCTCCTCAACTGCGCGTCGCCCGCTACCGACCGCGTCCTCCACTGGACGCTGGCGGGCGCCGGCTTCCTCACGGGAGGAATCGGACTCGCGATCGAAGGACCCGTCCACGTCCCGCTCCTGGTCGCCGCCGCCTACGCGGTGCCCCTCCTCCTCGGCAAGGGGAGGCAAGTCGCGCGCGAGTCCGACGCCGGAAGCGACAGCGTCCAGAAGATGCGAGACCGCATGTACGCAAGGAAGACGTTCCTCCCGGGCCCCCGGGAGCCGAGGCGGCGCAGGTTCAACATCCGCGGAAGAAAACGCTAGCGCCGGCGGATGCCGGCGCGTCAGCTGGGATCGTGATGACGGAGAGTCCAGGGCTACTCGTCGCGCACGACGCACTCGTCGAACGACGGCGCCATCATCTGCTTGAACTCCTGGAGTCTCTCGGCATCGTAGGGCGACTCCTCCAGGAACCCCGGATCGATCGTGTCCCTCGCAATGTAGTTCTGGATCACGAAGCGCCTCGCCCCCTTGACCTGCTCAGCGATCCTCGCGAGATCGGTCGCACGGTGCAGCGCCGGGACGACCGTCGTCCGGAACTCGTAGTCGACGTCACCCGCCATCAGAAGGTCGACGCTGTCGCGAACGCGCTCGAACGTGCGCCTGTCGGCAATGCCCGCGCTCCTCGCGTAGGAGTCGAAGTCGAGAGGCGCCTTGATGTCCATCGCGACGTAGTCGACGAGCTCGTCGCGCATGAGCTTCTCGAGCATCTCGGGATACGAGCCGTTCGTGTCGACCTTGACGCGCATCCCGGTGTCGCGGAGCGCGCCGATGAGCTCCGGCACCTGCCGGTGCATGCAGGGCTCGCCGCCGGTGACGACGACGCCGTCGAGGAAATCGTTGTGCTCCTTGAGATACGGAAGCACCTCGGCGATCGGAACGGTTTCGTATTCCTCAGGGAAGAGAACCAGACCTGAGTTGTGACAGTAGGGACACCGGAAGTTGCAGCCGGAGAGGTAGAGCGTCGTCGCGACCATTCCGTCCCAGTCGACGAGGGACATCCGGTCGAAACCCTTGATCGCGAACGGCACAGCCACCCCCTTCCAAAGTCAGGCCCTATAGTACTGCGTCTCGCCCCTGTGCACAACCTCTAAGCGTCCGTCGTCCACGAGGCCCGAGAGAATCTTCAGCGTCTCCGTGCGGTGGGTCCCCGTCGCCTTCGCGACGTCCTCGAGCGTGACCGGCCTGCGTGACGCCATCGCGACGATGCGCTCCGCGACGTCGCCCTCGACGCGAAGCTGACCGGGTCCGCCGGGTCCCGCGATGGTCTCGGCGAGCGGACCCAGCATCTCCGTGATGACCCCTAGCCGCTCGGACTCGACTGGGCGCGCGGTCGATTCCGAGGGAGGCCTCAGAATCGTGTTCACCTGAACGCGCTCGTGGTGGATCCGCGCGAGGGCCTCCCGGATACGCCCGACCTCTTCGTCGCTGTCATTCAGGCCGGCGACGAACAGCGTCTCGACCCAGATCCGTCCACTATATCCAGAAGCGAACTCCACGAGTCCCTCGACGATCGCCGCGGCCTCGAGAGATGGGTGCGGTCTGTTCACGCGGACGAAGGCCCCCTGTGAGACCGCGTCGAGCGACGGGGCGACGACGTCGGCGGCGGCGATCGCGGCTCGCACGGCGGGGTCCGTAAAGAGGCTGCCGTTCGTGAGCACGGCGACGGGGACCTTCGCGACCTCGCGGATCCCGGCGATCAGGCGGTCGAGCTCCGCGTGGAGGGTGGGCTCGCCCGACCCCGAGAGGGTCACGAAGTCGAGCCGCTGGGGCTCGGCGAGCGCGGCGCGGAGTTCCTCCAGGATGTCGTCGACGGGAACGTAGGAGGCCCGCCGGACGGTGCAGTCGGTCGTCGGGCCGAGCTCGCAGTAGACGCAGTCCATTGTGCAGATCTTGGGCACGAGGGGGTCGACGCCGAGTGAGAACCCGAGCCGCCGCGAGGGGACCGGGCCGAACACGTGCTTCGGGCTCATGGCTCGGAGACCTCCTCCCCCTCGTCGTCCCAGGGAGATGCGAAGTGGTTGAAGAGCGCGCTCCCCTTGCCCATTCCCAACGAGGTCGCGATCCCGCGCGTGACGTACCGCTTGGCCGCCTCGACCGCCTCGGGCAGGGCGAGCCCCAGGGCGAGTCCGGACGCGATCGCGGCCGAGAGCGTGCACCCTGTCCCGTGTACGTCTCCTACAGGAATCCGGGGCACCGTGTATCGTACGAAGAGGACGCCGTCGAAGAGGACGTCGGTCGCCGCACCTTTGAGGTGCCCTCCCTTGATGAGGACGTTCCGAGCTCCAAGGTCTTGGATGGCGCGGGCGGCCTCCTCGACGGCCGCGTCCGAGACGATCTCGATCCCCGAGAGGGTCTCGGCCTCCCGCAGGTTGGGAGTCACGACGTGGGCCAGCGGCAGGACGACGTCCGCCATCGCCCGGACGGCGTCCTTCTCTATAAGAGGAGCGCCCGACGTCGCGACCATGACGGGATCGACCACGAGGTTCGGAATCGTGCGCGCCCGGATCCTGTCGGCGACCGCCTCGATGATCCCGCGGGTCGCCAGCATGCCGGTCTTGGCCGCATCGACACCGAGGTCGTCTACCACGGCGTCGATCTGGGCCGCGATGAACTCGGGAGCGAGGTTCACGACGCCCCGCACGCCGAGCGTGTTCTGAGCCGTGACCGAGGTCAGCGCAGTCGCGCCGTAGACGCCGAACGCGGCCATCGTCTTCAGGTCGGCCTGGATCCCGGCGCCGCCCGACGAATCGGACCCGGCGATCGTGAGTGCGGTGGGACTGGCCACGGTTCCTCCAATGGAGCCACGGAGCACGCCGGCGATTCCTGTTGCGACGGCGCCCGGGCGGATGCTATCTTCACTCGATTGCGGCCACGAGGACGGTCGGCTTCCGCGAGGGTCAACCCACAGGACTCTCATTCTAATCACCGATCCGACGGGCATCAACGTCATTCTCCGGTGTCGGCTGTCCGTTCCGCCGCCCGTGCGCGGAACGGCGAGGGGTCAGGTCCGTGCGCATTCACGAGCACCCGATTCTGGAGTTCGAGCGCGGCCGCGAGGTCGAGTTCGACTTCGACGG